>NZ_PQVS01000026.1:0-29257 GCF_002922995.1 Lelliottia sp. 7254-16 | reverse complement strand
CGACGTTTAGAATCCATGTCACTTTGAGTGCCCACACAGATTGTCTGATAAATTGTTAAAGAGCAGTGCAACGCGGCTTTCGCTCACCGTTGCGAGGTGGCGTATATTACGCTTTCCTCTTTCAGAGTCAACCCTGAATTTCAGGATTTTTTCTCTTCAACCGACCCGGCTGTTTGTGTGAAGTGATTCACATCTGCCGTGTCGATGGAGGCGCATTATAGGGAGTTCTCGTCAGGCCGCAACCGCTAAATGACAGAAAAATGACTGACTGCTGCATTCCACAGCAAAACCCCGCCTTATACCCTTTTGCACACAGACTTATCCACAAGACGACGAAAATTTGAAAATTAACGAGCGATGCGCAAACGTTTTCGTTAAAATGCACGCGCCTGGCAAGGATGCCCCATCAGGTGTGTTAGATGAGTTTTTTACAGGAAAATTGATCTAACGCTCTCTGTAATCGTGAAATCCAGGGGATTTACCATGCAACAACGTCGTCCAGTCCGCCGCGCTCTGCTCAGTGTTTCTGATAAAGCCGGTATCGTTGAATTCGCTCAGGCACTTTCTGCACGCGGCGTAGAGCTGCTGTCCACTGGCGGCACCGCTCGCCTGTTAGCAGATAAAGGTTTGCCTGTGACCGAAGTGTCCGATTACACCGGTTTCCCGGAAATGATGGATGGACGCGTAAAAACCCTGCATCCCAAAGTTCACGGCGGCATTCTGGGCCGTCGCGGTCAGGATGACGGTATTATGGAACAACACGAGATCGCGCCAATCGATATGGTTGTCGTTAACCTGTATCCGTTTGCTCAAACTGTTGCTCGCGAAAACTGCTCTCTTGAAGATGCGGTCGAGAACATCGACATCGGCGGCCCAACCATGGTGCGCTCCGCCGCGAAGAACCATAAAGATGTGGCTATCGTAGTAAAGAGCAGCGACTACGACACCATTATTAAAGAGATGGACGCCAACGACGGCTCTCTCCTGCTGGAAACCCGTTTCGACCTCGCCATAAAAGCTTTCGAACACACCGCCGCGTACGACAGCATGATCGCCAACTACTTCGGCAGCCTTGTTCCCGCCTACCACGGCGAGAGCAAAGAGCCTTCTGGCCGCTTCCCGCGCACCCTGAATCTGAACTTCATTAAGAAGCAGGATATGCGTTACGGCGAGAACAGCCATCAGAACGCCGCCTTCTATATAGAAGAAGAGATCAAAGAAGCTTCCGTTGCCACCGCTCAACAGGTTCAGGGCAAAGCGCTTTCCTATAACAACATTGCCGATACCGACGCGGCGCTGGAATGCGTGAAAGAGTTCAGCGAGCCAGCCTGCGTAATCGTCAAACACGCGAATCCATGCGGCGTTGCGGTTAGCACCTCTATTCTGGACGCATACGATCGCGCATATAAGACTGACCCGACCTCTGCTTTTGGCGGCATTATTGCTTTCAACCGTGAACTGGATGCTGAAACGGCACAGGCGATTATCTCCCGCCAGTTTGTCGAAGTGATTATTGCCCCTTCCGCTACGGAAGAAGCGCTGAAGGTAACCGCCGCCAAGCAGAACGTCCGTGTGCTGGTTTGTGGCCAGTGGGCTGAGCGCGTTTCAGGTCTCGATTTCAAACGTGTCAACGGTGGCTTGCTGGTTCAGGATCGCGATCTGGGCATGGTGACCGCAAGCGATCTGCGCGTGGTCAGCAAACGCCAGCCGACCGAGCAGGAGCTGCGTGATGCGCTGTTCTGCTGGAAAGTGGCGAAATTCGTCAAATCCAATGCCATTGTTTATTCCAAAGAGAACATGACCATCGGCATTGGTGCGGGCCAGATGAGCCGCGTCTACTCCGCGAAAATCGCCGGGATTAAAGCGGGCGATGAAGGGCTGGAAGTGAAAGGCTCCGCAATGGCGTCCGACGCCTTCTTCCCGTTCCGCGATGGTATTGATGCCGCGGCGGCAGTGGGTGTGACCTGTGTTATCCAGCCAGGCGGTTCAATCCGCGATGACGAAGTGATTGCCGCAGCCGACGAACACGGTATCGCGATGATCTTCACCGACATGCGTCACTTCCGCCACTAATCCCGGAGCAGATAATGAAAGTATTAGTCATTGGTAACGGCGGGCGCGAACACGCCCTGGCGTGGAAAGCAGCACAGTCACCGCTGGTGAAATCCGTTTTTGTAGCGCCGGGCAATGCCGGTACCGCACTGGAACCCGCCCTGCAAAACGTCGCTATCGGTGTGACCGATATTCCGGCGCTGCTGAGCTTTGCCCAGAACGAGAAAATCGATCTGACCATCGTCGGCCCGGAAGCACCGCTGGTGATTGGCGTGGTGGATGCCTTCCGCGCCGCTGGTCTGAAAATCTTCGGCCCAACGGAGGGTGCGGCGCAACTCGAAGGCTCTAAAGCCTTCACCAAAGATTTCCTCGCGCGCCACAAAATCCCGACCGGCGAATATCAGAACTTCACCGAAGTAGAACCAGCCCTGGCATATCTGCGTGAGAAAGGCGCACCGATTGTCATCAAGGCCGACGGTCTGGCCGCCGGTAAAGGGGTTATCGTCGCGATGACGCTCGAAGAGGCGGAAGCCGCTGTTCAGGATATGCTGGCAGGTAACGCGTTTGGCGACGCGGGACACCGCATCGTTATCGAAGAGTTCCTCGACGGCGAAGAGGCGAGCTTTATCGTGATGGTCGATGGCGAGCACGTTCTGCCGATGGCCACCAGCCAGGATCATAAACGTGTAGGCAACGGCGATACCGGTCCAAACACCGGCGGCATGGGCGCTTACTCCCCTGCGCCAGTGGTGACTGACGAAGTCCACCAGCGCACGATGGATCGCATCATCTGGCCTACCGTGAAAGGCATGGCGGCAGAAGGCAACACCTACACCGGCTTCCTGTATGCGGGGCTGATGATCGATAAGCAGGGCAACCCGAAGGTCATCGAGTTCAACTGCCGCTTCGGCGACCCGGAAACTCAGCCGATCATGCTGCGCATGAAATCCGACTTGGTCGAACTGTGCCTGGCCGCCTGCGAAGGCAAGCTGGACGAGAAAACCTCCGAGTGGGATGAACGCGCGTCTCTGGGCGTGGTGATCGCTGCCGGTGGTTATCCGGGCAACTATAACAATGGCGATGAGATCCACGGTTTACCGCTGGAAGAGGTCGACGGCGGGAAGGTGTTCCATGCAGGCACCAAACTGGCTGACGACGATCGCGTGTTAACTAACGGGGGCCGCGTCCTGTGCGCCACCGCGCTGGGTCACACCGTTGCCGAAGCACAGAAACGCGCTTACGCGCTGATGAAGGATATCCACTGGGACGGCAGCTTTAGCCGCAGTGATATTGGCTATCGGGCCATTGCCCGTGAGCAAGGCGAGTAAGAAAGTCGTTTACTTCCCCTCTTCCACAGGAAGAGGGGATCGTTCGTAAGCCGGATAAACGTCAGCGTCATCCGGCTCATCCGCACAGAATCAGAAATTCTTTTCCGTCGGCTGCCAGGTACAGAAATCTTCGTTCGCCACCAGCAGCAGCTGCGATCCTTCCGGCGCTTCAAGCCAGGCAATACTCACTTCCATCGATGAGTGACGCTGACGGCGTTCGATATGTTCTGTCGCCCAGGCTTCAAGATCAGGCTTCACGGTTTGCCCTTCGCAGGTGGTCACAGTGCCATCGGAATGCCAGCGCCCCTGACGCAACACCACACGCCCCTGGCGCAGTGCATCGCTGGTCTGACGTACCTGAGTGGCACGATAACGGTACAGGGCTATTTGATCGCTGGAGAGCTGCTGTTTTTGGCCGTTGATCTCGCGCTGCATAAAGCTCAGCTCGCCGTGGTCATCAAAACGCACTCGGACGTGTTCGGGGGTTTTACTGTAGATATTGAGTTCAATCAGCGACAGAATGTCACCTTGCCAGCGGTACTCGGCGGTTGACGTGTTGCCGTTGTGCCACGGACTGAATGCGGAGAGCAGGTGAACGTCGTCACCGGAATCTTTACGCCAGACCCGCACCGCGCCTTGATCGTCAGCATATCCGCTGGCAGTAAAGGGTGGCAGGGTGGAGTCATGACTACAGGCAGAGAGCAGCAGGACTCCTGCCAGCGCAAGCGAACGACGCCAGAAAAACAAAAGGGGCGAAACCGCCCCCTTGTTAAAACTGTTCACTGCCACGCCGTCTTACTTAACAGCGTCTTTCAGTGCTTTGCCAGAAACAAATGCCGGCACGTTTGCAGCGGCGATTTTGATTTCTTTACCGGTCTGCGGGTTGCGGCCAGTACGCTCAGCGCGGTGGTTCACTTTGAAGGTACCGAAACCAACCAGTTGTACAGCATCGCCTTCTTTCAGAGACTCAGTAATAGCAGCCAGGGTGGATTCCAGAGCAGCTTTAGCCTGCACCTTGGACAGATCAGCCTTGTCCGCAATTACATCAATCAGTTGAGTCTTGTTCATAAGTTATCCTTTCAATGTGTTTATCGCTTGCTAAGCATCGAGTGCGACGAAAATGCCAAAAAAGCACTCTCCTGCATACACGCACCGATAGCCACTTTTTTTCGCCCCCCAAATGTAGACCAGACGGGGGGCAGAAGGGAAGAGTCGAGGTGCGACAAAACAGGCGTTAAATCACGTTTTATTGTCTCATTGGTTAAAAATTATACCAATATTACTCTCGCCAGCCTCGCGTAAGTCCGCGCGCAGGCCTTTTATCAGTTCAATATCGCGTTCTTCGCAGTCGGCCAAAAGTCGGAATATTTCCCACTGAATGTCCCATTCCTGCTCAACGGCCGGGTTCGCACGCAGCTCTTCATCGGTCATTTCGCGACCTTCCTGGGTCATTTCCAGCATCGCCACGGTAGTAATTGAAGCCTTACTGACTTCGATAGCGTGCTCGAGAGTTTCACCGCTCAGACGGGAGTGAAGCAGTTCGCTCAGCGCCACGCAGGCGTCGATTGCCGGATAGACGCCATACAGATCGTAGTCATCAGCAGCAGGGATCGCCTCTTCCAGCTTTTCGAGCTGAGAATCGAAATTCACTTTGGCATCTTTGACCGTCAGCGTTTCCCAAATCAGGTCGAGAATACGGCGATAAATCTGGCCTTCACCAAATCCAGTCTGCTTGCAGAAGGTGGCATAGTTGGGGTACATGCGCTCGCACAGGCAGGCCATAAAGGTGACGTGCTGCCAGCTTTCCAGCTTCTCAAGGCGCAGATGAATCGGGTTTTGTAACATGATGATGTCTCGAATCGGAAATTAGCCGCAGTTTACCTGAATCAACGCTGAATTTCCTGCCAACGAACAAATGCCGGACGCGCCGATGCGACTGCATCAGCCCAGCGCGTCGGCTCCGGTAGACGGTAGCCTTTCATACAGCGCTGCACCCATGCCAGCGCGCCGTCGGTGCTCACACGATGCCCCGTCGCGACAAACAGCGGATTACAACGCGCTTTACTGCGCCAGACCCACGCCAGCTGCTCGCCCTTATCCATCAGCGGCGCCAGTGCGCCGGGTTCGGCGGAGAGCGGCTCAAATTTGCCGCACAGGCGTTTTTTCGCCACGCCGATCGTCGGCACATCCACCAGCAGACCAAAATGGCTGGCCACACCGAGGCGGCGCGGATGGGAAATCCCATGACCGTCGACAAACAGCAGATCGGGTTTTTGCGAGAGTTGTTCCCACGCTGCCAGCAGCGCGGGATATTCACGAAAGGAGAGAAAGCCCGGAATGTAAGGCATGGTGGTGGCGATACGCGCCACTTTGTACTCCACCAGCTCCAGCGCGGGCCAGGTTAAGAGCACCATCGCGGCTCGCGTCACTTCCCCGCCCTGCTCAAATCCAACATCGGCTCCGGCGATCAACGCCGGAGGATCTTTGTCAAAACGATCCTCGCGGGAAACCGACGAGGCCAGTTCGATTTGCTGGGCGCGTAACGACGCGAGATCCATACTCACTCCCTACTGGTGATAAGGCGCAGAAAGTCGGTGTACTGCCTCCACAAACGCGCCCGCGTGCTCTGGCGGAACGTCCTGGTGGATGCCGTGGCCGAGGTTAAAGACATGGCCTTCACCCTTGCCGAATCCGGCCAGAATGGTCGCCACTTCTTCTTCAATGCGCGCAGGCTGCGCGTAGAGCATGGACGGGTCCATATTGCCCTGCAGCGCCACTTTGTCACCCACGCGACGACGCGCATCGCCGATGTCCGTCGTCCAGTCGAGACCCAGCGCATCACACCCGGTCGCGGCCAGCGCTTCGAGCCACTGCCCGCCGCCTTTGGTAAACAGCGTCACTGGCACGCGACGGCCTTCGTTTTCACGCAGCAGGCCATCGACAATTTTATGCATGTAGTACAGGGAGAACTGCTGATAATCGCGCCCGGTCAGCACGCCGCCCCAGGTATCGAAAATCATCACCGACTGCGCGCCCGCTTTGATTTGGGCGTTCAGGTACAGGGTGACGCTCTTCGCCAGCTTGTCGAGCAGCGCATGCAGCGCCAGCGGCTCGGCGTACATCATCTTTTTGATCACCGTGAAGGCTTTGCTGCTGCCGCCTTCCACCATGTAGGTCGCCAGCGTCCACGGGCTGCCAGAGAAGCCGATCAGCGGCACTTCGCCTTTTAGCTCGCGGCGGATAGTACGCACCGCATTCATGACGTAGCCCAGTTCCTGCTCAGGATCGGGGATCGGCAGCTTATCAACGTCGGCTTTGCTCTTTATCGGCGAGGTAAAACGCGGGCCTTCACCGGTTTCGAAATAGAGGCCCAGCCCCATCGCGTCCGGAATGGTCAGGATATCTGAAAAAAGGATCGCCGCATCGAGCGGGAAACGGCGCAGCGGCTGCAGCGTGACTTCGCAGGCCAGCTCCGCGTTCTTGCACAGAGACATAAAATCGCCCGCCTCGGCGCGCGTAGCTTTGTACTCCGGCAAATAACGGCCCGCCTGGCGCATCATCCACACCGGGGTGATATCAACGGGTTGGCGCAGCAGCGCACGCAGATAACGATCGTTCTTCAGTTCGGTCATTTTTGCAGTTCCTTAAGCGTCATGCCGCCAGTTTAACACGTCATTCATATTCAGCCCGGCACATTGCCACCGTATCTTCGATCAGTCGGCGCGCCACGGTGCCCGGCGGCGGGAGGAGCGGTAAATTGTCGTAGCGATACCAGTTGGCTTCCAGCAGCTCTTTTTGGTCAATCACAATCTCGCCGCTGTCATAATCCGCCATAAACGCAGTCATCAGCGACATCGGGAACGGCCACGGCTGGGAGGTGACGTAACGCAGGTTTTTCACCTTGATACTGCTCTCTTCCATCACTTCGCGGGCCACGGCCTGCTCCAGCGTTTCGCCCACTTCGACGAACCCGGCCAGCACCGTATGCACGCCGTTGCGATGGCGCGTATGTTGCGCCAGCAAAATGGAATCATCACGGCGAATAGCGACGATAATGCACGGGGCGATTTGCGGATAGTAGCGCTCGCGACAGTGGTTACAGAGCATGGCCCACTCGGTTTTGCTGCGGTGCATGGCGTGCCCACAGTAGCCGCAATATTTATGCGATCGGAAAAACTCGGCCAGCTGCACGCCGCGCCCGGCCAACTGGAACAGGCCGACATCCAGATCGAGCACCTGGCGAACCGATCCCATCTCGTGATGGCGATGCAGCTGGATCAACCACACGGGATCGCCCTGCCATTCGCCGATCCTCAGCGCCTGTTGCCCCGCAAGATCGAAATTTTCAGCGTCGCCGTAAGGTAATTCTCCGCCGGGCAACCATAATTTTTGTTCGTGACTGACGATCCACCAGCCGCGATCTAATTTTTCAATTATACGATCCATATCTATTGCACTACCTTTGCTTCACAGGCATGTTGATAACAATATTCTTACATTTTTGGGTGGCCAGCTTTTTCATCTTAACCTTGTGGAGTCAAACATGCTAAACCAGCTAGAAAGCCTGACAGAGCGCGTTGGAGGAAGTCATCACCTGGTCGATCGCTGGCTGCACGTGCGCAAACATTTGCTTGTTGCCTACTACAATCTGGTTGGCATTAAGCCTGGCAAAGAATCGTATATGCGGTTGAATGAAAAAGCGCTGGATGATTTTTGTCAAAGCCTGGTCGACTACCTTTCCGACGGTCATTTTAATCTATATGAACGTATTATTCGCGAAATGGAAGGGACGACGCCGTATTTAGCGGCGACTAAACTCTATCCGCTGCTGGAGGCCAATACCCAGCAGATCATGGACTATTACGACTCCACGCTCGAAAACGCCATCGACCAGGACAATTATCTGGAGTTCCAGCAGGCTCTTTCCGATCTCGGCGAGGCGATGGAAGTGCGATTCACGCTGGAAGACAAGCTCATCGCCCTGGTGCTGGACAGCAATCTGAAGGCCAGCAACGAAGACAACATCGCGCGACCGGCTTGAGTTCTTAAGCGTTAACGAGTAATTTACAAATACCGCGTCTGCACTGCAGGCGTGTTTTCTTGTCGGAGTGCCCAGTACAGAAATGTACGGGCTGAGACCGTTAATTCGGGATCCGCGGAACCTGATCAGGCTAATACCTGCGAAGGGAACAAGAGTCAAAAAGCTGTTGTATCGCCCTCCCCTGGGTGAGCACTTCTCTTAGTTCATCCGTCGTCTGACAAGCCACTCCTTACTTTTTTGGAATGAGCTATGTCTGCCACTAAACTGACCCGCCGCGAACAGCGCGCACAAGCCCAACACTTCATCGACACCCTGGAAGGCACCGCTTTCCCGAATTCCAAACGCATTTACATCACCGGTTCGCAGGCCGATATCCGCGTGCCGATGCGTGAAATCCAGCTCAGCCCGACACTCATCGGCGGCAGCAAAGAGAATCCCCAGTTTGAAGACAACGAAGCGGTACCGGTTTACGACACCTCTGGCCCTTACGGTGATACGGATGTGGCCATTAATGTGCAGCAGGGTCTGGCAAAACTGCGTCAGCCGTGGATTGAAGCGCGTGAGGATAGCGAATTCCTGACTGACCGTAGCTCCGCATACACCAAAGAACGTCTGGCCGACGATGGCCTGGACGAGCTGCGCTTCACCGGTCTGTTGACGCCGAAACGTGCCAAAGCAGGCAAATGTGTGACTCAGTTACACTACGCCCGCTTAGGCGTCGTGACGCCGGAGATGGAGTTCATTGCGATTCGCGAAAACATGGGTCGCGAGCGCATCCGCAGCGAAGTGCTGCGCCACCAGCATCCTGGCGAAGGCTTTGGCGCTCGCCTGCCGGAGAACATCACCCCGGAATTTGTGCGCGACGAAGTCGCCGCCGGACGGGCGATTATCCCCGCCAACATTAACCATCCGGAATCGGAGCCGATGATTATCGGCCGCAACTTCCTGGTGAAAGTGAACGCCAACATCGGTAACTCCGCGGTCACCTCTTCCATCGAAGAAGAGGTCGAAAAACTGGTGTGGTCCACCCGCTGGGGCGCAGACACGGTGATGGATCTCTCCACCGGGCGCTACATTCACGAAACTCGCGAGTGGATCTTGCGTAATAGCCCGGTGCCGATCGGCACTGTTCCGATCTACCAGGCGCTGGAGAAAGTCAACGGGATCGCTGAAGATCTTACCTGGGAAGCCTTCCGCGACACCCTTCTGGAACAGGCGGAACAGGGGGTGGATTACTTCACCATCCACGCCGGGGTATTGCTGCGTTACGTGCCGATGACCGCTAAACGTCTGACCGGGATTGTGTCGCGCGGCGGCTCGATTATGGCGAAATGGTGCCTGTCGCATCATCAGGAAAACTTTCTCTACGAACACTTCCGTGAGATTTGCGAAATCTGCGCCGCGTACGATGTCTCTCTGTCGCTGGGCGACGGCCTGCGTCCGGGCTCCATTCGCGACGCCAACGATGAAGCTCAGTTTGCCGAGCTACACACTCTGGGCGAGCTGACCAAAATCGCCTGGGAATATGACGTACAGGTGATGATCGAAGGCCCGGGCCACGTGCCGATGCAAATGATCCGTCGCAACATGACCGAAGAGCTGGAGCATTGTCACGAAGCACCGTTCTACACCCTGGGGCCGCTGACCACCGATATTGCGCCGGGTTACGACCACTTCACTTCCGGTATCGGCGCGGCGATGATCGGCTGGTTTGGCTGCGCGATGCTCTGCTACGTTACCCCGAAAGAACACCTCGGCCTGCCGAACAAAGAGGACGTGAAGCAGGGGTTGATCACCTACAAAATCGCAGCCCATGCTGCCGATTTAGCCAAAGGCCACCCTGGTGCGCAGATCCGCGATAACGCGATGTCCAAAGCACGCTTCGAATTCCGCTGGGAAGACCAGTTCAATCTGGCCCTCGACCCGTTCACCGCGCGCGCCTATCACGATGAAACCCTGCCGCAGGAGTCCGGCAAAGTGGCGCACTTCTGCTCCATGTGCGGGCCAAAATTCTGCTCGATGAAAATCAGCCAGGAAGTACGCGATTACGCTGCGAAGCAGGTTATCGAAGTGGGTATGGCCGATATGTCAGAAAACTTCCGCGCCAAAGGCGGCGAAATCTACCTCAAAAAAGAGGAGGCGTAATGGTTCAGCCCAATTTCCCAACCGTGCCCCAGCGCTTAGGGCTTTACCCGGTTGTCGACAGCGTGGAATGGATTGAGCGCCTGCTGAAGGCTGGCGTCAAAACGCTCCAGTTACGTATCAAAGACAAGCGTGATGAAGAGGTGGAGAGTGATGTTTCAGCCGCCATTGAACTGGGGCGCCGTTTTGACGCCCGGTTATTTATTAACGACTACTGGCAACTGGCAATTAAGCACCAGGCGTATGGTGTGCATCTGGGTCAGGAGGATCTGGAAACCGCCGATCTGAACGCCATTCGCGAGGCCGGTCTGCGTCTGGGCGTGTCGACTCACGATGATATGGAGATCGACGTGGCGCTCGCCGCACGACCTTCCTATATCGCGCTCGGTCACGTCTTTCCGACCCAAACCAAACAGATGCCGTCGGCCCCGCAGGGGCTGGCGCAACTGGCACGCCACATCACCCGTCTGGGCGATTACCCAACCGTTGCCATCGGCGGCATTAGTCTGGAGCGCGCCCCGGCGGTGCTGGAGACCGGCGTCGGCAGTATCGCGGTGGTCAGCGCCATCACCCAGGCGACGGACTGGCAGGCAGCCACAGCGCAGCTGTTGCAACTGGCGGGAGCGGGCGATGAATGACAGCGACTTTATGCGCTACAGCCGCCAGATCCTGCTGGAGGATATCGCCGTCGACGGTCAACAAAAGCTGCTCGACAGCCGGGTATTGATTGTCGGGCTGGGCGGGCTCGGAGCGCCTGCTGCGCTGTATCTGGCCGGAGCGGGCATCGGGACGCTGGTATTAGCCGACGATGACGATATCCACCTGAGCAATCTGCAGCGGCAGATCCTGTTCACTGCCGAGGATGTGAACGCGTCAAAAGCGCAGGTCACCAGCCAACGGCTGAACGCGCTCAACCCCGAAATTCAGCTTATCCCGGTGCAACAGCGGCTGGAAGGAGAAGCCCTGCGTCAGGAGGTTGCCCGCGCGGACGTAGTGCTGGATTGCACCGACAATATGGCAACACGTCAGGCGATCAACGCCGCCTGCGTTGCACTTAATACGCCGCTCATCACCGCCAGCGCCGTTGGGTTCGGCGGGCAGATGATGGTGCTGACGCCGCCGTGGGTGCAGGGCTGCTACCGCTGCCTGTGGCCGGACGACGAAGAGCCGCAGCGCAACTGCCGCACGGCAGGCATTCTCGGGCCAGTCGTTGGCGTGATGGGAACCTTGCAGGCGCTGGAGGCCATAAAGCTGCTCAGCGGAATGGCGACGCCGCGCAATACACTGCGCATGTTCGATGGCCGCTCGGGTAACTGGCGACATCTGGCGCTCCAGCGTGCAACGGGTTGTACCGTATGCGGAGGGCATCATGCGGATTCTGTTTAACGATGAACCGATGCAGTGCGAAGAGGGGCTAACCATCGCCGCACTTCTCGACCAGCTACGCCAGTTGAAACCCGGCGCGGCGCTGGCTCTTAACCAACAGATCCTGCCGCGCGAGCAGTGGGACATTCAGCAGGTGCACGACGGCGATCAGATCCTGCTTTTTCAGGTCATCGCGGGAGGCTGACATGTTACGTATTGCCGATAAAACCTTTGATTCACATCTGTTCACCGGCACCGGAAAATTCGCGTCGCCGCAGCTGATGGTCGATGCCATTCGCGAGAGCGGCAGCCAACTGGTCACGCTGGCGATGAAGCGCGTGGACCTGCGCAATCATAGCGATGCGATTCTGGCCCCACTGCTGGCCGCAGGCGTGACGCTGCTGCCAAACACCTCCGGCGCGAAAACCGCAGAAGAAGCAGTGTTTGCCGCCCAGCTGGCACGTGAAGCGCTGGGTACAAGCTGGCTGAAACTGGAAATCCACCCGGACGCGCGCTGGCTGCTGCCCGATCCCATCGAAACGCTGAAAGCCGCCGAGTTGCTGGTTAAACAGGGGTTTACCGTTCTGCCTTACTGCGGCGCGGACCCCGTGCTCTGCAAGCGTCTTGAGGAAGCCGGTTGCGCGGCGGTGATGCCGCTTGGCGCACCGATTGGCTCCAATCAGGGGCTGGAGACCCGCGCGATGCTGGAGATCATCATCGAGCAGGCCACCGTTCCCGTGATCGTCGATGCGGGCATCGGCGTGCCGAGCCATGCGGCGCAGGCGCTGGAGATGGGGGCCGACGCCGTACTCGTCAACACGGCCATTGCGGTGGCTGACGATCCGGTGATGATGGCGCGCGCATTTCGCCTTGCAGTAGACGCAGGCGTGCTGGCGCGTCAGTCCGGGCCAGGTTCGCGCAGTTTTCAGGCGCAGGCCACTAGCCCGCTGACCGGTTTTCTGGAGGCGTACTCATGAGCACCTTTATCGACCGATGGCGCGAGTTGAACTGGGACGACATTCGTCTGAGGATCAACAGCAAAACCGCCGCAGACGTCGAGCGCGCCCTGAATTCGCGGCATGTGACCCGCGAGGACATGATGGCCCTGCTCTCCCCTGCTGCTAGCGCGTATCTTGAGCCGATGGCGCAGCGCGCACAGCGGCTCACTCGTCAGCGCTTTGGCAACACGGTGAGCTTTTACGTGCCACTTTATCTCTCCAATCTTTGCGCCAATGATTGCACCTACTGCGGCTTTTCCATGAGTAACCGCATCAAGCGTAAAACCCTCGACGAGAACGAGATTGCCCGTGAATGTGCCGCCATCAGAGAGATGGGCTTTGAGCATCTTCTGCTGGTCACTGGTGAGCACCAGGGAAAAGTGGGAATGGATTATTTTCGCCAGCATCTGCCCGCTATCCGCCGCCGATTTTCCTCATTGCAGATGGAAGTTCAGCCTCTTTCCGAAGACGAGTACGCCGAGCTGAAAACCCTCGGTCTGGACGGCGTAATGGTCTATCAGGAGACCTATCACGAAGCCATGTACGCCCGACACCACCTGAAAGGCAAAAAGCAGGATTTTTTCTTCCGCCTGGAAACGCCGGACCGGCTGGGACGGGCGGGGATCGACAAAATCGGTCTCGGCGCGCTGATTGGGCTGTCCGACAGCTGGCGCGTGGATTGCTTTATGGTGGCGGAGCATCTGCTGTGGCTCCAGCAGCACTACTGGCAAAGCCGGTACTCAATCTCGTTCCCACGCTTACGGCCCTGCACAGGCGGCATCGAACCGGCGTCGATCATGGATGAACGCCAGTTGGTGCAAACTATTTGCGCGTTTCGTCTGCTGGCACCGGAAGTGGAGTTGTCATTATCCACCCGGGAGTCACCGGAGTTTCGCGATCAGGTCATTCCTTTAGCCATCAATAACGTCAGTGCGTTTTCAAAAACCCAGCCAGGCGGTTATGCGGACAACAATCCCGAGCTGGAGCAGTTCGCCCCACACGATGGCCGTCGGCCTGAAGAGGTTGCCAGCGCACTTAGCAGACAAGGATTACAGCCGGTGTGGAAAGACTGGGACAGCTGGCTGGGACGCGCCTCGCAGTGATGCTGAAACGGAATGTAACGACCGCGAAAGATCCCGAGAAGACTCGGAGCATCGTAATCTGGCGATAGCAGAACCGCGCCCGATTTTTTAACCTGATACAGTCAGCAATGGATGCTGACCAGGGCGAAAAGCTTCTTCCTCGTTTCGCCCTGCCTTCAACAAAGCAGGGCGATTCCGCTCGGCTCTTAAGATAAATCATCTTGCCCTGAAATCTGAGAAGTATAATTAACCAGTGTCCTTTCTGAATTTTCACGCTTTTTATCTTCTGGGTTTCTGAAAACACATGTCTCTTCACAGCAAGAAGCTTTCATTTACCACGCCGATCCTGGTGAGTTTCTCAGGGATTCTCATCGCATTTATTCTGATCGCAGTATTTATTACGCTGACGCAGAGGAAAGATTTTGTAGAGGATTATCATAATATTAACCGCAACTTTACCCATAACCTGGCGGTGAACTATACAGAGTCTATCCTGCGCGAAAACGACTATATTCTTGGGCGTGCCGCGACGTACTTTTCGCGTAACGATAAGCTCGATGAAACGGTGAACGTCGATCCAGAAAAAGGCGTGCAGGTGCTGATGCAATTGCAAAATCTGATGCCGACCGTCTCCTCAGTCTCGCTGGCAGATTCACAAGGGCATTATTTGCGGGCGCCTGACGTGCTTCCTGCCGACGGCAGCGAAGCCGTAGATGTCCGCACCCGGCCCTGGTTTATCCGTCAGGCGGAAGCGAGCATTTTCAGCCACTATACCTCTCCCTACATGGATTATTTTCTCCATCAGCCGACGGTGACGATCTTTAAGCCTGTCATTTCACCTGAAGGGAAACTCAAGGGAACACTGGCTTTCCATCTCGACCTGACCGTAATGGGCTATACGCTGCGTCAGATGGTGGCCCCGGTTCAGGGCGAGTTTTTTGTGGTGGATCGCGACGGAAAAGTGGTTCTCCATCCTGATACTGGCGCACTCTTCAAACAATACCTGAGTGAAGATGTCATGAGCCGAATGACCAGCGGCGAAGGCCATGTCTTCGATGGCAAAACCGGGTTCTGGTATTACTATTATTCGTTTACGAATCCAGATTGGTTCGTGATTTATCGCGTGGCCGATTCCACATTAAAAGACATTACCCGGCACGAAACAAATATCGTTAGCTGGGGATTTGCCCTCGCCGCCATCGTGATTATTTTATTTGGCCTTTATCTGCGTCACGCGTCGCGTACGGTGCTGATGAACATCATCCATGCCATTAAAACCGGCGAAGTGAATAGCGCACCGCGCCTGGAATCAACGCTCAGTAAAACCATTCTGACCAACAAAGAGCGTGAGCGGGATTACGTTCGTCAGGCCACTGTCGACGCTCTGACAGGCTGTAAGAATCGTCGCGCCTTTGATAGCGACATTGCGGCACTGATGCAAGAGCATCAGCACTTTGCGCTGGCACTGGTGGACATTGATAATTTCAAATCAATTAATGACACCTGGGGTCATCTGAGTGGCGATATTGTGCTGCGTAACGTCGCCAGAGAAGGGATTCAGGTGATGCAGCCTGAGCATATTTCCGTGTATCGCTACGGCGGTGAAGAATTCGCAATCCTCTTCCCGACAGACCATCTCGACGCCGCCTTCCGCCTGGTGGAAACATGGCGTCTTCAGGTGGCTGAACGCACCTGGCGTGAAGAGGGATTGCAGGTTACCTTCAGCGCCGGGCTGGGAGAGTGGCACTTTGAGCCCCTTGAACAACTTATTGGTAGCGTAGACGAAGCGTTATACAAAGCCAAACAGCAGGGAAAAAACAGAATTCTACGTACCTCCTGACTCTTACGACCCGCCTTTCCGACTGCCCGCATTTCGCGGGCATCATTGCTCTTAAGTAAAAATTGTAACCGGTTTCAGAAAAAGCAGATTTCTTTGTGATGCCTCACACACAATCGTGGTAAAGCGGTTGTTGAAGCGCCCTGCAAGGGATAATTATCAAGAAACACATGTACATCGAGGCTGACTATGAAGAACATCGTTTTATGCTGTGCGGCGGGTATGTCCACCAGCATGCTGGTTCAACGCATGAAAGACGCCGCAGATAAAAAAGGCGTCGAAGTAACCATTAAAGCCGTTCCGGTTGCTGAATTTAAAGACAATATTGCTGCCGCCGACATCGTATTACTGGGGCCACAGGTTAAATACGAACTGGCAAAACTTCAGGCTCAGGCCGAACCACTGGGCAAAAAAGTCGCGGTGATCGACATGATGGATTACGGCATGATGAAAGGCGATGTCGTTCTCGAAAAAGCCCTCAAACTGCTGGAGTAAGACATGGAAGATTTAGAAACGACCATCATGGAGTTGCTGGTAAATGCGGGCGCAGCGCGCAGTGCTGCACTGACTGCGCTACAACTGGCTCGCAAAGGCGATTTTGACGGCGCCGAGAAAGCCATGGAAGAGTCGCGTGACTATGTGAAACACGCGCACACCATCCAGACACAGCTTATTGGTCTTGATGAAGGCACTGGTAAACTTCCGGTGAATCTGATTACCGTCCATTCACAGGACCACCTGATGAACGCGATGGTTATTCAGGATCTGGCGGGCGATATGATCGAACTTTATCGTCGATTACCGCTGCTGAACTGATCTTCGCTCTGCCCCGTTTTTCAGGCATAAAAAAACCCGCTTCGAAAAGCGGGTTTTTTATTAGCTCAACGCACGATTAATCGTTGTCAGAGCCGCCCAGACCTGCGTTCAGCAGTTCTGCCAGGCTTGCAGAAGCATCTTCCGCAGTCACCTGAGGTGCAGCTGGCAGTTCGCCCGCAGCACGACGACGCATACGATCCTGGTGGTAAGCATAACCGGTACCAGCCGGGATCAGACGACCCACGATGACGTTCTCTTTCAGACCGCGCAGTTCATCACGTTTGCCCGCAACAGCAGCTTCAGTCAGGACACGCGTGGTCTCCTGGAAGGATGCAGCGGAGATGAAGGACTCGGTTGCCAGAGACGCTTTGGTGATACCCAGCAGATCGCGGGAATACAGCACGCCCACTTTGCCATTCGCTTCCAGATCGCGGTTAGCAATCTTGACGCGAGAGTATTCAACCTGCTCGCCTTCCAGGAAGTCCGAGCTGCCAGCGCTATCGATGGTTGCTTTACGCAGCATCTGACGAACGATAACTTCGATGTGTTTATCGTTAATCTTAACGCCTTGCAGACGGTAAACGTCCTGTACTTCGTTGGTGATATAACGCGTTACCGCGTGAACACCACGAAGACGCAGAATGTCGTGCGGCGCTTCTGGACCATCGGAAACCACGTCACCACGTTCTACACGTTCGCCTTCGAACACGTTGAGCTGACGCCATTTAGGAATCATCTCTTCGTACGGCTCGCTGCCATCCAGTGGAGTAATCACCAGACGACGTTTACCTTTGGTTTCTTTACCGAAGGAAATGATGCCGGTGATTTCTGCAAGGATCGCAGGCTCTTTCGGACGACGTGCTTCGAACAGGTCAGCAACGCGTGGCAGACCACCGGTGATGTCCTTGGTACCGCTGGATTCCTGAGGAATACGCGCCAGAGCGTCACCCGCACTGATCTGGATGCCATCTTCCAACTGAACGATCGCTTTACCTGGCAGGAAGTACTGAGCAGGCATATCGGTACCTGGGATCAGAACATCATTGCCGTTGGCATCAACGATTTTCAGTGCCGGACGCAGATCTTTACCACCCGCGGTACGTTCTGCAGAATCCAGAACCACGAGGGAGGAGAGACCAGTCAGTTCGTCGGTCTGACGAGTAATCGTCTGGCCATCGACCATATCCGTGAAGCGAATGAAACCTGCCACTTCGGTGATAACCGGCATGGTGTGTGGGTCCCAGTTTGCTACGGTTTCGCCGCCAGCAACCTGTTCGCCATCGCCTTTCGCCATCACAGCACCGTAAGGCACTTTGTAGCTTTCTTTGGTACGACCGAATTCGTCGATCAGCTTCAGCTCGGTGTTACGAGAGGTCACAACCAGCTTGCCAGCGGAGTTAACAACCGACTTGGCGTTAGACAGCTTGATGCTACCCTTGTTTTTCACCTGAATGCTGGATTCAGCAGCCGCACGAGATGCCGCACCACCGATGTGGAACGTACGCATCGTCAGCTGTGTACCCGGCTCACCGATTGACTGTGCCGCGATAACGCCGATTGCTTCGCCTTTGTTGATGATGTGGCCACGCGCCAGGTCACGACCATAGCAGTGCGCACAAACACCAAAGTCGGTGTCACAAGATACGACGGAGCGCACCTTCACGGAGTCAACAGAGTTCTCTTCCAGCATGTCACACCACTGCTCGTGCAGCAGAGTGTTGCGTGGAACCAGAATGTCTGCGGTACCTGGCTTCAGAATGTCTTCAGCAGTCACACGACCCAGAACGCGATCGCGCAGTGGCTCTTTAACATCACCACCCTCGATAACCGGGGTCATGGTGATACCTTCGAGAGTGCCACAATCGTCTTCAGTCACAACCAGATCCTGCGCAACGTCAACCAGACGACGCGTCAGATAACCGGAGTTTGCTGTTTTCAGTGCGGTATCTGCCAGACCTTTACGAGCACCGTGCGTGGAGATGAAGTACTGGAGTACGTTCAGACCTTCACGGAAGTTCGCAGTGATTGGCGTCTCGATGATGGAACCATCTGGTTTCGCCATCAGACCACGCATACCTGCCAGCTGACGAATCTGTGCTGCGGAACCACGCGCACCGGAGTCGGCCATCATGTAGATGCTGTTGAAGGAAACCTGCTGCTCTTCTTTACCTTCACGGTTAATGACGGTTTCAGTTTGCAGGTTATCCATCATCGCTTTGGAAACGCGATCGTTCGCCGCAGCCCAAATATCGATAACTTTGTTGTAGCGTTCGCCCGCGGTAACCAGACCAGACTGGAACTGCTCCTGGATTTCGGCTACTTCAGCTTCAGCTTCACTGATGATCTCGTATTTCTTCTGTGGGATCACCATGTCATCGATACCAACAGATGCACCTGAACGCGCTGCATAAGCAAAGCCGGTGTACATCGTCTGGTCAGCGAAGATAACGGTCGGTTTCAGACCCAAAATACGGTAACAAGTGTTCAGCATTTTGGAGATAGCTTTCTTACCCAGCGCCTGGTTGACGATGGAGTAAGGCAGACCTTTCGGCACGATCATCCACAGAATCGCACGACCTACGGTAGTGTCGATAATGCTGGTTTTCGCAACGAATTCGCCGTTAGCATCTTTTTCGTATTCAGTGATACGCACTTTAACGCGCGCATGCAGAGAGGCCAGGCCAGCGCGATAAATACGCTCAGCTTCTTTAGGGCCAGTCAGCACCATGCCTTCGCCTTTGGCGTTAACACAGTCACGGGTCATGTAGTACAGACCCAATACAACGTCCTGAGAAGGAACGATGATTGGCTCGCCGTTCGCAGGTGACAGGATGTTGTTAGTAGACATCATCAGCGCACGCGCTTCGAGCTGGGCTTCCAGCGTCAGCGGTACGTGAACAGCCATCTGGTCACCATCGAAGTCGGCGTTGTATGCCGCACAAACCAGCGGGTGCAGCTGGATTGCTTTACCTTCGATCAGAACCGGTTCAAACGCCTGGATACCCAAACGGTGCAGGGTTGGTGCACGGTTCAGCAGTACCGGGTGTTCGCGAATCACTTCGTCCAGGATATCCCAAACGACTGCTTCTTCGCGCTCAACCATTTTCTTAGCGGCTTTGATGGTGGTGGCCAGGCCACGCAGTTCCAGCTTGCCATAGATGAACGGTTTAAACAGTTCCAGTGCCATTTTCTTCGGCAGACCGCACTGATGCAGACGCAGGTATGGACCTACGGTGATAACAGAACGACCGGAGTAGTCAACACGCTTACCGAGCAGGTTCTGACGGAAACGACCCTGTTTACCTTTGATCATATCGGCCAAAGATTTCAGAGGACGTTTGTTAGAACCGGTGATCGCACGACCGCGACGACCGTTATCCAGCAGGGCATCAACCGCTTCCTGCAGCATACGTTTTTCGTTACGTACGATGATGTCAGGCGCAGCCAGATCCAACAGTCGTTTCAGACGGTTGTTACGGTTGATCACGCGACGATACAGATCGTTCAGATCGGACGTTGCGAAACGACCACCATCCAGCGGAACCAGCGGACGCAGATCTGGCGGCAGAACCGGCAGAACGGTCAGGATCATCCACTCTGGTTTGTTACCAGACTGAACGAACGCTTCCAGCAGTTTGATACGCTTGGTCAGCTTTTTACGCTTGGTTTCGGAGTTGGTTTCGTTCAGCTCTTCACGCAGCTGCTCGCACTCTTGCTCCAGATCCATGCTTTTCAGCAGGGCCTGAATAGCTTCCGCACCCATTTTCGCGTCGAATTCGTCACCGAACTCTTCCAGCGCGTCCAGATACTGTTCTTCGGTCAGAATCTGGTTACGTTCCAGATTCGTCATCCCGCCTTCGATAACCACATAAGATTCGAAGTACAGAACACGTTCGATATCGCGCAGCGGCATATCCAGCAGCAGGCCGATACGGGACGGCAGAGATTTCAGGAACCAGATGTGAGCAGTTGGAGACGCCAGCTCGATGTGGCCCATGCGCTCACGGCGCACTTTGGTCTGGGTCACTTCAACGCCGCACTTCTCACAGATCACACCACGGTGTTTCAGGCGCTTGTACTTACCGCACAGGCACTCGTAATCTTTTACTGGCCCGAAAATACGCGCACAGAAAAGGCCGTCACGCTCAGGTTTGAACGTACGGTAGTTGATGGTTTCCGGCTTCTTAACTTCACCGAAAGACCATGAACGGATCATGTCTGGCGATGCCAGAGCAATTTTGATCGCATCAAACTCTTCGGTTTTAGTTTGCGCTTTCAGAAACTTTAATAAGTCTTTCACGGATTTGCTCCCGTCGGAGTTAGCACAATCTGGTGCCGGGTTATTAATCCGGCACCAGTGACCTGTTTGAGCGAGAGTTACTCGTCTTCCAGCTCGATGTTGATACCCAGGGAACGGATCTCTTTCAACAGTACGTTGAAGGATTCCGGCATACCCGGTTCCATCTGATGGTTGCCATCGACGATGTTTTTATACATCTTCGTACGGCCGTTCACGTCATCAGACTTAACGGTAAGCATTTCCTGCAGGGTGTATGCTGCGCCATATGCTTCAAGCGCCCACACTTCCATCTCACCGAAGCGCTGACCACCGAACTGTGCCTTACCACCCAGCGGCTGCTGAGTAACCAGGCTGTAAGAACCGGTAGAACGCGCATGCATCTTGTCATCAACCAAGTGGTTCAGTTTCAGCATGTACATATAGCCAACGGTAACCTGGCGCTCGAATTGCTCACCGGTACGTCCGTCGAACAGAGTGATCTGACCGGAAGTCGGCAGGCCACCCAGCTGTAACAGTTCTTTGATTTCAGACTCTTTCGCACCATCGAATACCGGTGTTGCGATCGGCATACCTTTTTTCAGGTTCTCAGCCAGACGCAGAACTTCGTCATCGCTGAAGGTGTTCAGGTCAACTTTCTGGCGAACATCAGTACCCAGATCGTACGCACGCTGGATGAATTCGCGCAGTTTGGCGACTTCTTCCTGCTGCTTCAGCATGGCGTTGATTTTCTCGCCGATACCTTTCGCAGCCATACCCAGGTGAGTTTCGAGGATCTGACCGATGTTCATACGAGACGGTACGCCCAGTGGGTTCAACACGATATCTACCGGCGTGCCGTTAGCATCGTGAGGCATATCCTCGATCGGGTTGATCTTGGAGATAACACCTTTGTTACCGTGACGACCTGCCATTTTATCACCAGGCTGGATCTGACGTTTAACAGCCAGATACACCTTAACAATCTTCAGCACGCCTGGTGCCAGATCGTCGCCCTGAGTGATTTTGCGGCGTTTCGCTTCGAGTTTTTTCTCGAACTCGTGTTTCAGTTCGTCGTACTGCTCAGCCAGTTGTTCCAGCTGATTTTGTTTCTCTTCGTCGGTCAGGCCGAGTTCCAGCCAGCGATCGCGCGGCAGTTTGTCGAGCTTCTCAGCTTCAACACCACCGGAGACCAGCGCCGCATAGATACGACTAAACAGGCCAGCTTCGAGGATTTGCAATTCTTCAGACAGGTCTTTCTTCGCCTGCTTCAGCTGCATCTCTTCGATTTCCAGCGCACGTTTGTCTTTTTCTACGCCATCGCGAGTAAAGACCTGAACGTCGATAACTGTACCGGAAACACCGTTTGGTACGCGCAGAGAAGAGTCTTTAACGTCAGACGCTTTCTCACCGAAGATCGCACGCAGCAGTTTCTCTTCTGGCGTCAGCTGGGTTTCACCTTTCGGCGTTACCTTACCAACCAGAATGTCACCACCGGTCACTTCTGCACCAATGTAAACGATACCGGATTCATCCAGCTTGGAGAGCGCAGCTTCACCCACGTTCGGGATGTCAGCGGTGATCTCTTCTGGCCCCAGCTTGGTGTCACGGGACACACATGCCAGTTCCTGAATGTGAATCGTGGTGAAACGATCTTCCTGAACCACACGCTCGGAGACGAGGATGGAGTCTTCGAAGTTGTAACCGTTCCACGGCATGAACGCTACGCGCATGTTCTGACCGAGTGCCAGTTCACCGAGATCGGTAGACGGACCATCTGCCAGCACGTCGCCGCGCTCAACCGGCTCACCCAAGGACACACATGGCATCTGGTTGATGCAGGTGTTCTGGTTAGAACGGGTGTACTTCGTCAGGTTATAGATGTCGATACCTGCTTCGCCCGGGTACATCTCGTCTTCGTTAACTTTGATAACGATACGGGAAGCATCAACGTACTGAACAGTACCGCCACGTTTAGCAACTGCGGTTACACCGGAGTCAACGGCAACAGCACGTTCCATACCGGTACCAACCAGCGGCTTATCAGCGCGCAGAGTCGGAACCGCCTGACGTTGCATGTTCGCACCCATCAATGCACGGTTGGCGTCATCGTGTTCCAGGAATGGAATCAGGGACGCACCAACAGAAACGATCTGCTGAGTGGAAACGTCCATGTAGTCCACTTGATCATTGCTGAACAAGCTGGATTCGCCTTTGCTACGGCAGGTAACCAGATCGTCTACGAAACGACCTTCTTCGTCCAGGTTGGTGTTCGCCTGAGCGATGACGTAGTTACCTTCTTCGATAGCAGACAGGTAATGAATTTCGTCGGTTACAACACCGTCAGTCACTTTACGGTACGGAGTCTCGAGGAAGCCGTATTCGTTAGTCTGTGCGTACACGGACAGGGAGTTGATCAGACCGATGTTTGGACCTTCAGGCGTTTCGATTGGACATACGCGACCGTAGTGAGTCGGGTGTACGTCTCGAACTTCAAAGCCTGCACGTTCACGGGTCAGACCGCCTGGGCCGAGTGCAGAGATACGACGTTTGTGCGTAATCTCAGACAGTGGGTTGTTCTGGTCCATAAACTGAGACAGCTGGCTGGAACCAAAGAACTCTTTCACTGCGGCAGAAATTGGCTTGGCGTTGATCATATCCTGAGGCATCAGGGTATCCAGATCGCCCAGAGACAGACGCTCTTTCACCGCACGCTCAACACGTACCAGGCCAACGCGGAATTGGTTTTCCGCCATTTCGCCTACGGAACGGATACGACGGTTGCCGAGGTGGTCGATATCATCCACTTCGCCTTTGCCGTTACGGATATCAATGAGCTTTTTCATCACTTCGATGATGTCTTCTTTGCTCAGGATACCGGAACCTTCGATCGCGTCACGCAGCAGAGAACGGTTGAACTTCATACGACCAACCGCGGACAGATCGTAGCGGTCTTCGGAGAAGAACAGGTTCTCAAACAGGCTTTCAGCCGCTTCACGAGTTGGTGGCTCACCAGGGCGCATCATGCGGTAGATTTCTACCAGTGCGCTCAGACGATCGGTCGTTGGGTCGACGCGTACAGTCTCAGAGATGTACGGACCGTGATCCAGATCGTTGGTGAACAGCGTTTCGATGCGCTTGTGGCCAGACTGGCTCAGCTTAGCCAGCAGATCCAGGCTCAGCTCCATGTTAGCCGGGCAGATCAGCTCGCCAGTAGAGGCATCAACGTAATCTTTAGCAGCAACTTTACCCGCAATGTATTCAACCGGAACTTCGATGTGTTTGATTTCATCTTTTTCCAGCTGGCGGATATGGCGCGCAGTGATACGGCGACCTTTTTCCACATACACTTTGCCGTCGGATTCGATGTCGAACGACGCGGTTTCGCCACGCAGACGTTCCGGCAGCAGCTCCATTTGCAGCTTGTTGTCGCGGATCTCAAAGATCACTTTCTCAAAGAACAGATCAAGAATCTGCTCAGTGGTGTATTGCAACGCACGCAGAATGATGGTCGCTGGCAGCTTACGACGACGGTCGATACGGACAAACAGGTTGTCTTTAGGATCGAACTCGAAGTCCAGCCATGAACCACGGTAAGGAATGATACGCGCGTTATACAGTACTTTACCGGAAGAGTGTGTTTTACCTTTATCGCTGTCGAAGAAGACGCCCGGGCTACGATGCAGCTGGGAAACGATAACACGCTCTGTGCCGTTGATAACAAAAGTACCGTTGTCCGTCATGAGTGGAATTTCACCCATGTAGACTTCTTGTTCTTTAATGTCTTTAACGGTGCCTTCTGGCGCTTCGCGCTCATAGACAACCAGACGCAGTTTAACGCGCAGCGGTGCGGAATAGGTCACACCACGGATCTGACATTCCTGAACGTCAAATACCGGTTCGCCAAGGCGGTAGCTGACATACTGCAGCTCAGAATTACCGCTATAGCTTTTGATTGGGAATACGGAACGGAAGGCTGCTTCCAGACCATACTGCCCTTCAGGATCTTGCTCGATAAACTTCTGGAACGAGTCAAGCTGGATAGAAAGGAGATAAGGTATATCCAAAACTTGTGGACGTTTACCAAAATCCTTACGAATACGTTTTTTCTCGGTATAGGAGTAAACCATTAGGGTTCCTCAGCTCGCTGACAAGTCGACCCATCTGCCCGACGAAGGGACAGTTTGTGCAACACCGTTTTGTTGATCGGAAAATTGAATACTTTCCGCAATACCTGTTGCTATCACGCTTAAACCATTTCGTTGCGATTTACACAGAGCGAGCACCCTGTCGCAGTATATTAAGGCGTCGATAGAAACAAGCATTGTCAGGACAGCCAGCAGTCAAACAGTGTGAAATGCTACTGGCGCCTTACAGCGCAAAAAGGCTGGTGACTAAAAAGTCACCAGCCATCAGCCTAATTTCTCAGGCTGCAACCGGAAAGGTTGGCTTATTTAACTTCAACTTCAGCGCCAGCTTCTTCCAGAGATTTTTTCAGTGCTTCTGCGTCATCTTTGCTCACGCCTTCTTTCAGAGCGGCTGGAGCAGATTCTACCAGGTCTTTAGCTTCTTTCAGACCCAGGCCAGTTGCGCTACGTACTGCTTTGATTACAGCAACTTTGTTAGCGCCAGCAGCTTTCAGAATTACGTCGAATTCAGTTTTTTCTTCAGCAGCTTCAGCCGGGCCAGCAGCTACAGCTACAGCAGCAGCAGCGGAAACACCGAATTTTTCTTCCATTGCAGAAATCAGTTCTACAACGTCCATTACGGACATAGCTGCAACTGCTTCAATGATTTGATCTTTAGTGATAGACATTTAAATTGTTCCTGAAAATCAGAATAAGTTTATACGTAAGCGAATGCTTGATAAAGAAAACGGCTATTAAGCAGCTTCTTTTGCATCGCGAACAGCAGCCAGAGTGCGAACCAGTTTGCCAGCCGAAGCTTCTTTCATGGTTGCCATCAGGCGTGCAATTGCTTCTTCGTAGGTCGGCAGTGTAGCCAGGCGATCGATTTGCGATGCCGGGATCAACTCACCTTCAAAGGCTGCGGCTTTGACCTCAAATTTTGCATTCGCTTTCGCGAAATCTTTGAACAGACGAGCAGCTGCGCCCGGGTGTTCCATAGAATATGCAATCAGGGTCGGACCAACGAACGCGTCTTTCAGGCACTCGAACTGAGTACCTTCAACAACACGGCGCAGCAGGGTGTTACGAACAACACGCATGTATACGCCGGCTTCGCGACCTGCTTTACGCAGTTCAGTCATTTTGTCTACAGTAACGCCACGGGAATCCGCAACTACTGCAGACAGCGCGCCTTTGGCTACTTCGCTGACTTCAGCAACAATCGCTTGTTTGTCTTGAAGATTTAAAGCCATTAGCTTTGCTCCTGGATGTTTGCCGGGACTCATGTCCCGGAACTCACTTCACTCTTCCCAACGGGTAGAGCGTCTTAATACGGTGAGCAGAAACAAGCCAGAGTATCAGAAATAATCTTAGCGTTCTGTCACCGTCTACGCAGGGCATTAAGCCTCTTTCGAGACACCTGCGGTCTTCGACGGAGGCCTGGAATAGGCCAGGCTCCAACGAACAAATCTTTTACCTGCTAACTTTTGTTAGCAAACGTGGGGGGTAAGATTGTAGACAAATCCACCGCCCACGTAAAGGTATTAGTTTGTAGCAGCGTTCAGGCCAGCCTGATCAACTGCAACACCCGCACCCATAGTGGTGGACAGGCTAATTTTCTTGATGTACACGCCTTTCGCCTGAGTTGGTTTTGCTTTTTTCAGCGCAACCAGCAGAGATTCCAGGTTTTCTTTCAATTTGTCAGCGTCAAAGTCCACTTTACCGATGGTAGTGTGGATGATGCCGTTTTTGTCGTTACGATAACGAACCTGACCCGCTTTAGCGTTCTTAACCGCTTCAGCAACGTTAGGCGTTACAGTACCAACTTTAGGGTTTGGCATCAGGCCACGTGGACCCAGAACCTGGCCCAGCTGGCCAACAACGCGCATTGCATCCGGGGAAGCAATAACAACGTCAAAGTTCATTTCGCCTTTTTTGATCTGATCAGCCAGATCTTCCATACCTACCAGTTCAGCGCCAGCAGCTTTAGCAGCTTCAGCGTTTGCACCCTGAGCAAATACAGCTACGCGTACGGAACGGCCAGTACCGTGTGGCAGTACAGTTGCGCCACGAACGTTCTGATCAGATTTACGAGCATCGATACCGAGGTTTACAGCAACGTCAACGCTTTCAACGAACTTAGCGGTAGCCAGTTCTTTCAGCAGAGCGATAGCTTCAACGATGTCGTATTGTTTGGTCGCATCAACTTTGTCACGAATTACGGACATGCGCTTGGTCAGTTTAGCCATTTCTTAATCCTCCACTACCAGGCCCATGGAACGTGCAGTACCTTCAATGGAGCGAGTCATCGCTTCAATGTCGGAACCAGTCATGTCGGCAGCTTTGGTCTGCGCGATTTCCTGCAGCTGAGCGCGGGAAACTTTACCCACTTTATCTTTGTTCGGCTTACCGGAACCAGACTTGATACCAGCCGCTTTTTTCAGCAGAACTGCTGCCGGCGGGGTCTTGGTAACGAAAGTGAATGAACGGTCAGCGTATACGGTAATAACAACCGGAATTGGCAAACCTTTTTCCAGGGATTCAGTTTTTGCGTTGAACGCTTTACAGAATTCCATGATGTTAACACCTTGCTGACCCAGAGCTGGACCAACTGGTGGACTTGGGTTTGCCATACCAGCTGCAACCTGCAGCTTGACGTAGGCTTGTACTTTCTTAGCCATTCTTAAATCCTCTGATTGGGTTATAGCGCCTCAAGGAGGCTCCCCGTGATAAATATCGTTTTATGGGCTGTACCCATAAAAACAAAAGGCGCGAAATTGTATTCCAATCTCGCGCCCTGTGCAACGATTAAATCGCCGCTTTTTTGATCGGCTGCTTAGGCTTTTTCTACCTGGGCAAAGTCCAGTTCTACCGGGGTCGCACGACCGAAGATAGAAACAGAAACTTTCAGGCGGGACTTCTCGTAGTCCACTTCTTCAACCACGCCGTTAAAGTCAGCAAACGGACCGTCGCTAACACGAACCATTTCACCCGGTTCAAACAGCGTTTTCGGACGCGGCTTATCACCAACCTGCTGCAGGCGGTTCATAATCGCATCGACTTCTTTGTCGCTGATAGGTGCCGGACGATCGGATGTGCCGCCGATAAAGCCCATTACGCGCGGGACGCTGCGCACCAGGTGCCAGCTTGCATCGTTCATCACCATCTGAACCAGCACGTAACCAGGGAAGAATTTGCGCTCGCTTTTGCGACGCTGGCCACCACGGATCTCGACCACTTCTTCGGTCGGCACCATGACTTCACCAAACAACTCTTCCATATTGTGTAATTTGATATGCTCACGCAGCGAAGTAGCTACGCGGCCTTCAAAACCGGAGAACGCCTGAACGACGTACCAGCGCTTTTTAGGGGCTTCAGACATCTTAGAACCTCAGGCCAGTGATAAAGGAAACCAGGCGAACCAGAATACCATCCAGTCCCCACAGGATCAGTGACATTACAGCAGTCACCGCTGCAACAATCAGCGTAGTGTGCAATGTTTCCTGGCGAGTCGGCCAAATGACCTTGCGAACTTCGGTTCGCGCTTCGCGGGCAAAAGCAACGGTCGCTTTACCTTTTGTCGTCAACAGCGCGACACCACCCGCTGCAGCAATAAGAATTACTACGGCCAGCGCACGCAACGGCAGCATCATGTCACGATAAAGGTAGTTACCAACAATCGCCACAATCAGCAACACGGCAACAACTACCCACTTCATCGCTTCCAGGCCGCGACCGCTCCCTTGAGCTTCGGTATTCGCACTCATAAACCAACCTGTCAGAAGTATTCTACAAATAATTTAACCCCGCATTAGCGAGGCAATCCAACCCGAAAAAACAAATCGTTTCCCGGACTAAACGCCCTCTACAGAGCCTGTCTCAGCAATGATTATGACAAAAAAAATCACTGATGAGCCAGGTTCTGGTTCGAAAGCGTGCAAAAAGGGCATCAAATGATGCCCTTTTATTGCGCATTGCGTCAAATGTTATCAGCGATTAAGCGATAACTTTAGCAACAACGCCCGCGCCTACAGTACGGCCGCCTTCACGGATTGCGAAACGCAGGCCGTCGTCCATCGCGATTGGGTGGATCAGGGTAACAACCATTTTGATGTTGTCGCCCGGCATTACCATCTCTACGCCTTCTGGCAGTTCGATGGTGCCAGTCACGTCAGTTGTACGGAAGTAGAACT
>NZ_PQVS01000025.1:0-39006 GCF_002922995.1 Lelliottia sp. 7254-16 | reverse complement strand
GCTTTAGCGCGGTGGTCCCACCTGACCCCATGCCGAACTCAGAAGTGAAACGCCGTAGCGCCGATGGTAGTGTGGGGTCTCCCCATGTGAGAGTAGGGAACTGCCAGGCATCAATTAAGTGAAGAGGCCATCCGGAAGGATGGCCTTTTTGCGTTTTTGTCCTTTCTAAAATCATCAAACACTATTCCAGTAACTCTTCCTAATCGCTTATCCTGCTAAGTAAATGTGTGATGTAAATCACAATGTTAAATATAACAAAAATATAACATTTCATTTACTAATGATTGGGGCATTCAGCTTCCAACGCGCTTAAGTCTTATGGCAGGAGCACAGTAAAATGACTGAAAGTATCACATCGCACGGGACGCTGGCTGACAGCGATACCCGGCGCAGGGTATGGGCGATCGTCAGCGCCTCATCAGGTAATCTGGTCGAATGGTTCGACTTCTACGTTTACTCGTTTTGTTCCCTCTATTTTGCCCATATCTTTTTCCCGTCCGGGAATACCACAACCCAGTTGCTACAAACCGCAGGGGTATTTGCTGCCGGATTTCTGATGCGGCCGATTGGCGGCTGGCTATTTGGCCGAATTGCAGACAGACAGGGGCGCAAAACCTCAATGCTGATCTCCGTTTGCATGATGTGTCTGGGATCGTTGGTGATCGCTTGCCTGCCTGGGTATGACACCATCGGCACATGGGCACCTGCATTGCTGTTACTGGCTCGTTTGTTCCAGGGGCTCTCAGTCGGTGGTGAATATGGCACCAGCGCCACTTATATGAGTGAAGTTGCCGTTGAGGGACGGAAAGGTTTTTACGCCTCTTTCCAGTACGTCACACTCATCGGCGGGCAGTTGCTGGCTATTCTGGTTGTGGTCGTTCTGCAGCAGATCCTGACCGATGAACAATTACATTCCTGGGGATGGCGAATTCCTTTTGCGATGGGGGCCGTTCTGGCCGTGGTCGCTTTATGGCTGCGTCGCCAGTTGGATGAAACTTCGCAAAAAGAGGTAAGGGCACTGAAAGAAGCAGGATCGATGAAAGGGTTATGGCGCAACCGCAAAGCCTTTTTGATGGTATTAGGATTCACCGCTGGCGGTTCACTCAGCTTTTACACCTTCACAACGTATATGCAGAAGTATCTGGTCAATACCACGGGAATGCATGCCAATGTTGCCAGTATCGTGATGACCGCCGCGTTGTTTGTATTCATGCTCATCCAACCGTTGATCGGCGCGCTGTCAGACCGAATCGGACGGAGGACATCGATGTTAATCTTCGGTGGATTATCCGCTGTTTGCACAGTCCCTATTTTGTCTGCGCTGCAGCATGTTTCTTCACCGTATGCCGCCTTCGCACTCGTTATGCTGGCGATGGTGATCGTCAGTTTTTACACCTCGATCAGTGGAATATTAAAAGCGGAAATGTTCCCTCCCCAGGTCCGCGCTTTAGGGGTGGGATTGTCTTATGCGGTGGCTAACGCGCTCTTCGGTGGTTCTGCAGAATATGTCGCGCTAACGCTGAAGTCGGTAGGAAGTGAAAACACCTTTTTCTGGTATGTGACCGTCATGGGGGCGTTGGCATTTATTGTTTCGCTGATGCTGCATCGCAAAGGAAAAGGCATTCGACTTTAATAATGAGCCAGCTGCCACACGGCAAAGCCGGTTGTGGCACCGGCCACATCCCATGCAAAATCTTTCCAGCTCCAGCCGCTCCCAGCAGGGCGGCTGTCCCACAATTCTTTAGAGGCACCAAGGCTTACGGAAAACATGAGTCCGTAAACCGCGCTGCGATCGCGGCTGTAACCCTGGTGTTGTGCGTATTCATTGCCCGCTGCAGAGAGCATTGCCGAGGCGATAAAATGCTGAGCCTTATCCTGACCTTGCCAACTGTCATTGGCCATATGGCTGCAGCCTGAAAGCAAGAAGGGAGAGAGCAGGAGAAAGTTTCGCATAACGGACTCCAAAAAAAAGCCCCGTCGATGACAGGGCTGGTTCGTTACAGAATACGGCTGATGAGGCGGTCAATACGAATACGACGTAACCGGCGGATAAGCTTACGCACTTTCACCGGATAATCTGCAATGCTCTGCAAATCGCGGTAATGGCGAACGGTTGTCGTATGAGTACGAATCAATTCGAGTTCACGGTCACGCTGAGCAGAAAGCTCGTGTCGTGGATCGTGGATCAAGATGGCGTTTTCCAGATCCAGACGCCAGGCTCGCGGATTGAGGTTATTCCCGGTCAGAAGCATCCAGTCGTCGTCAACCCACATCCCTTTGAGATGATAGCTATTGTCTTCGTCTTTCCAGAGGCGCACCACCAGTTGATCGGTGTTAACGTAATACTGTAGGCGGCTCAGGAAGCGACGTAGGTTGATCTCATACAGATACGGCAACGCACCGATAATCTTGAACGGCTGATCTTCCGGGATAAAGAAGTCGTTGGCGGTCTTATCTCCGACAATGATTTCGACTTTTTTACCGTCGCGCAGTAGCTGAATAATGTTGCGGACCAGTATCGCCGGTAAGTTGAAGTACGGCGTACAGATCGTCAGCTTTTGCTCAGTACACGGCATCAAATGATAGATGGTTTTATTCAGCAGGCTGGATTTCCCCAGGCCCACCAGTGGCGTAACGGAAAGCTGTTCGTTATCTGCATCACCCTGGAAATGATAGACCGCATCACGCAGTTCCTGACGGAAAAGGCGGATGTCATTTTTGATTTCCGGGCTCTTTGGACGATGAGGATCGTCAAGGCGATTCACACCACGGCCATGTACAAGGTTTTGATCGACCCAGTTAAACATGATGTCCGTCATCTGTGCGTTGCGGATCAGATGATAACGGTCGTAGCGATATTTATCGAGTTGGTGCAAGTAAACGTCATTGAGGCTGGCACCGCTGTACAGTACACAGTCATCAATGATGAAACCTTTGAAATGCAGAACACCAAGCGCTTCACGTGTGTTTACGGGCACTCCGTAAACACGAACATCAACCCCTGGGTTTTCTTGCGCCATACGGCAGTACCAGTCAGCATTGGTATTGGACGCTGCCGCACCAATTCGACCGCGTTGCGCGCGATGCCAGTCAACCAGTATACGAACGTCAAGTTCCGGGCGCTGGCGTTTAGCTTCATAGACAGCACTTAAAATAGCGCGTCCGCCTTCATCCTGTTCAAGATAAAGCGCCACAATGCAAATACGCTGCGTGGCGCTCGCGATCTTTTCCAGAAGCGTCTCCCTGAAATGGGCGGGAGCGTAAAAGAACTCGACATCATCAACTGACTGAGAAATCTTCGGTAGTTGAGCAAGGTGTTGTTGATGTTTGTTACGCTTAAATTTTGACAACATCACAGTGCGTATCTTCTCTGTTCATTGAAGGGTTATCTGGCATCTGCAGACAACATAAGTGGACAATGATACCACCAGTGCTTGCTAAAGTGGTCAACATTTCCAGTACCTTACTCTTGAGCGGACGTCGCTGCCAGACGGAGCGAGAGGGCGACAATCCCTTCGTCCAGCTGAACATCTACGTCAAATCCAAGTTTGCGCGCCAGGGTGATCATGCCCCGGTTATTGGGCATAGTAATCCCATTCAGGCAAAGTAATCCGTGATCGCGCGTGTATCCGATCAGTTTTTCCAGCAGCCGCCGCCCAAGTCCAAGACCTTTTAGATCGGAACGAACCAGCACGGCAAATTCCGCATCTATGTTGTCAGGATCAGAAATTGCGCGCGTGACGCCGAGGATCTCATCGCCTTCTTTACGATGGCGAACGGCAACAAACGCCATTTCCCGATCGTAGTCGATCTGGGTCATATTGGCTAAATCTTCATGGGTAAATTCGCTGATTTCACTGAAGTAGCGATAATACAAATCTTCTTTCGTGACTTGCGCGATAAAGGCCCGCAGCTGCGGCTCATCTTCAGGCAGGATAGGGCGAAACAGCACCTGCTCGCCATTTTTCATCTCCACCCACTCTTCCAGCTGCAGAGGATACGGGCGAATCGCCAGCCTGCTTTCCCGGTCACCTGTAAACGGCGCAATATCCAGCGTCACGTCCAGCGCGATAAATTCATTGCCAGAAGCCAGTAGCGGATGAATATCCAGCCGCTGGATCTCGGCGCAATCGACGATCAGGTTCGACACCTGGACGAGAAACTGACTCAGACCGGCAATATTCAAAGCCTGGAGTGCGCTGCGCCCGCGGATTTTTTTACTCTTAATCGCCTGAATAACCAGGTACCGCGCCAGATTCATGTTCAGCGGCGGCAGCGCGACGACTGCCTGCTCTTCCGGTCGCCACTCAACGCCTCCTTCCCCCAGCATAATCAGCGGGCCAAAGACCGGGTCGTGCTCCACGACCACTCTGAGTTCCTGCGCCCCGGCGCGGTTCGCCATGCTCTGAACCAAAAGACCGTGGACTCTTGCCTGCGGCCAGGCCATTTTGACGCGATCGAAAATCGCCTCAGCGGCCTGCTGCACTTCCGCTGCCGTACGCAAATAAAGCATGACGCCCTGCACATCCGATTTATGCGGAATATCAGGAGAACGAAGCTTTAGCGCCACTGGATAACCAATCTGCTCGGCAATATGCACTGCCTCGGCGCTGTCGCTCGCGATCCAGGTGGGCAAGGTTTTCATGCCATAGGCATCCAGAATCGGTTGTACCTCATGGGTATCAAGCGAAGATGCCCCCTCTTCAATTGCCTGGCGCAGCAGATTGTGGGCTTCGGTCGCATTAGCCGCCAGATTACCGGGTAATGCCGGTGTTTCTCTCAACTGCTTCTGGTTGCGACGGTATTCCACCATATGCATAAATGCGGTAATGGTGCCTTCTGGCGTCCGATAGGTCGGTAATCCCGCTTCGCTGAAGAGACGTCGCGCTTCCTGTGAGGAATACTCTCCGCACCAGTTGGTCAGCAGGCTGACATATTTTCCGCGAGGATGATTCTTGACGGCATCAATCAACGCTCGAGCGCTTTGGCTGCCGGGTGCAACTGCGCTAGGCGAATGAATCACCATCAACGCATCAAAATCCTGGCTATCCAGTAATATTGAGATGGCCTGGATATAACGTTCGCTGCTGGCATCGTCCCGTAAATCAAGCGGATTGCCCGGCGTTACGCTTGCAGGCAACGCTTCACGTAGCCGATGGAGTGTCTCCTCGCTCAGCGCGGCCAGCTTTCCGTTCCGTAACCACAGTTCATCAAGGGCGAGTGCGGCAGGCGCCGCGCCATTACTCAAAATCATCAGCCTTTCACCCCGCAGCGGGCGCATATGGCTTAAGGTCTCTACCGCAGAAAACAGCTCATGAGTATCCTGCACACGCAGCAAACCGGCGCGCTGAATGGCGGCATCCCAGGCTGGGTCCATCCCCGAGTGAGAATGCAGTAAGCGCTGCGCCGCCGGGCTACGACCACTTTTAATCACCAGAATCGGTTTATTACGTGAGGCGCTACGAGCAGCGGAGACAAAGCGGCGCGCATCGCTCAGATGTTCGAGATACAAAAGGATTGCGCTGGTTTTACTGTCACGGGCCAGGAAATCCAGCAGCTCATCGACATCAATATCCAGGCTATCGCCCAGCGCGATGAAATACGAAAATCCCATCTCACGCTGCTGCGCCCAGTCGAGAATGGTGTTGGAGACAGCCGCTGACTGGGAAATAAAAGCCAGTTTGCCCTGACGGATTGGCACCGGAGAAAAACTGGCGTTCAATCCCTGCCACGGAGCCAAAAGCCCCAGGCTGTTAGGCCCAAGCAAGCGCATCTGATATCGGCTCGCGCAGGCCAGTAATTCTGCCTGCTGCTCAGGCGGTGAAGAGAGAATAATACAGGTTTTGCACCCTTTCTCACCCAGTGCTTCCAGCAGGGTGAGATTGCGCTTGGCATGAGTACAGAGGATGGCGAGATCAGGGACGAAGGGCAGGCTTTGTATGTCAGGCCACGCCAGCACGCCCTGAACGGCTTTATACGCCGGGGTGACAGGCATGACCGGGCCATTGAATCCACCGGCCAGCAGGTTGCGCATCATTAAATATCCGGCGCGGTCGGGCTTCATGGATGCCCCGATCACGGCGATAGATTTAGGGCGGAGTAGCGCTTCTAGCCCTCGCTGGCTCATACAAGTCTCCTGTAAACGCGAGTGACCTGATGATTTTAAACGCTTTCCGGCTCTTCTGCTGTGACGCTTCCCGTACGAATGGGTTTTCCTGCCAGATAGCGCTCGCGAAAGCACGAAAAATGCTTGCCCAGAGCGCTGGCGGCGGCAGTATCGTTTGCCAGATCCAGCAGGGCGATGGCGACTTCCGCCGTGCAATACTGCCCCTCAGCATGGGCTTCACGCAGACGATAAGCAGACACGCGTGAAAGATCGACAGAAATCACCGGCAATGCATCCAGGTAAGGGCTTTTACGAAACATTTTTCGTGCTTCGGTCCAGGTGCCATCCAGCATAATAAAAAGCGGCGGTTTGCCTGTTGAGGGCGCAGAAATCACCTCGCGATCCGCGCCAGCATAGGATGCGGGGAACACCACCATTGGCTGATAATCGGGATTGGCGACCAAATCGAGAAGCGCCTGAGGCGGCTCGGTGCGAGACCACTGAAACGCAGCGGTGTTTGGCAAAATATCCGCGATCAACCGTCCGGTATTGCTGGGCTTCATAGGTTCGGTGTCGAACATAACCAGGCAAAATCGGCTCTGTGCATGGCTGGCTGTCAGTGTTTCGCACAAGCATTGTTTCAGCGGCAGCAGGCAACGCTGGCAGCGGCGAACACGGTTGCCACGAGCAAGAAAAGGACGGGTCGCACGCGCAAGGCGTTCGGCGCGCAGCTGGAGTACGGCGTTATCAGTCATGGGAGGGGCGCATAAAAAACGCCATTCTCGCAGAGGGAAGAACGGGGCACAAGATATGCCCCGTGATTGTTAGAGGCTTTCGTTCAGCCAGCTTTCAAAAGGAGCCTTCGGCACGGCACCGTTGAGCATATCGACGACTTCACCGTTTTTGAAAATCATAATGGTCGGAATACTGCGAATACGAAAACGAGCACTTAACTCACGTTCAGCCTCAGTATTCACCTTCACGAAGCGTATTTTACCGCTACGCTCTTCTGCGACATCTTCAAAGATCGGCGCAAAGTTACGGCACGGGCCGCACCAGGGAGCCCAGAAATCGACCACGACTGGCAGATCGTCTTTCAGTAATTTATCAAGGGTTTCGCCGGTTGCGTTAATCACGTCGCCATCGAAAAGCTCATGACCGCAACGCCCGCATTTTGCCCCATCATCAATTCGGTCATCCGGAATGCGATTGAGGGCCTGGCAGTTGGCACATACGGTATTCATAACTAACCTCTGATAGAGCAGTGGGACAAAGCGGCAAAATGCCGATAATGTTTCGGATATGTTACATATTATCATCGACCCTGTTTGAAACGACAATGCGTTTTATTCAATGGGAACAATAGTCACAGGCTTTTGTACGAAATAATGGCTATGCGCTGACACATCGGGTAATCTGCGCGCTTCGCGCAGCGCTGGTGGAGAAAAGCATGAACGACGAACTGAAGAATAAAAGCGGCAAGGTCAAAGTGATGTATGTCCGCAGTGATGATGATTCTGACAAACGCACCCAAAATCCGCGTACCGGAAAGGGTGGGGGGCGTCCGGGTCCATCTCGTGCAGACGGTGGCCGTCGCCCCGCCCGCGATGACAGAAATAACCGTGGTGATGACCGCAAACGTGATGACCGCAAGCCGGGCGATCGCCGCCGCGACGACCGTCCACGTGATGATTTCCCACGTGATGCCTCACCGTGGCGTACCGTTTCCCGCGCACCGGGTGAAGAAGCACCGGCAAAAGCCGATCACGGCGGGATTAGTGGTAAGAGCTTTATCGATCCGGAAGTTCTGCGCCGTCAACGCGCAGAAGAAACCCGAGTCTATGGCGAGAATGCCTGCCAGGCCCTGTTCCAGAGCCGTCCGGAATGTATCGTTCGCGCCTGGTTTATCCAGAGCGTTACGCCGCGTTTCAAAGAAGCACTGCGCTGGATGGCGGCAAACCGCAAAGCCTACCATGTGGTAGATGATGCTGAGCTGACCAAAGCATCCGGTACCGAGCATCACGGTGGCGTTTGCTTCCTGATCAAAAAACGTAATGGCACGACCGTCCAGCAATGGGTTAGTCAGGCTGATGCCGACGATTGCGTGCTGGCGCTGGAAGATGTGGGCAACCCTCACAATCTGGGTGCGATCATGCGTAGCTGCGCACATTTCGGTGTGAAAGGCGTGTTGTTGCAGGATGCGGCGGTTGTCGAATCCGGTGCGGCGATTCGTACTGCCGAAGGTGGTGCGGAGCACGTACAGCCTATTACGGGCGAAAGCGTTCTGGATGCCATCGAAGAGTTCCGCAAAGCGGGCTACTCTATCGTGACAACCTCCAGCCATAAAGGTACGCCGCTGTTCGAAGCGACACTACCGCGCAAAATGGTGCTGGTGCTGGGTCAGGAACGTGACGGACTGTCTGATGCGGCGCTCTCTTCTGCCGATCTGAGCGTTTCCATCGCGGGTACTGGCAAAGTAGAAAGCCTCAACGTTTCCGTTGCAACTGGCGTCCTGCTGGCTGAATGGTGGCGTCAGAACAAAGCATAATGAGCTTTGTGTTCTTATGCCCGGTGAATGCCGGGCATATATCCTCTTATCCCTTCTAAAAAATCACTCACTTTCCGCCGGTAACACGGGCATCCAGTCGATTGGTGCTTCATTGCGTTTTTTCAGCCATTCATTCGCCAGTACAAAGTGATTACAGCCAAAAAAGCCGCGATGAGCCGACAGTGGCGAAGGATGCGGCGCTTTCAGGATATGATGACGTTGCCCATCGATAATTGCCCCTTTCTTCTGCGCGTGAGCGCCCCACAGCAAAAAGACCACGCCTTCACAATGTTCATTGATGAGGCTAATGACTTTATCCGTAAAGGTTTCCCAGCCCAGGTTAGCGTGAGAATGGGCTTGCCCTGCGCGAACGGTTAACACCGTATTGAGCAGCAGAACGCCCTGACGTGCCCAGCTCTCCAGGTAGCCATGCATAGGCCGGGTAAATCCAGGTATCGAACCTTCCAGCTCTTTATACATATTCAGCAGCGAAGGGGGCGTGGCAATCCCCGGACGTACTGAAAACGCCAGACCGTGCGCCTGTCCCGGACCGTGATACGGGTCCTGGCCCAGAATCACCACTTTCACATCATTGAGTTCGGTATAGCGAAAGGCGTTAAACACATCTTTCTGCGGGGGATAGATCGTCTGACCGGATTGCCGTTCTGTGGCGACAGTGCTGAGCGTATTCACAAAATAGGGTTGTTGTTTCTCTTCTGCCAGCACGCCATGCCAGGTCTTAAGGGTAGTCATGATGCTCTCCTGCATATCTTAATGGCGACTAGCTTAACCGTTTAAGAGAAGGGAATAAAATCCATCGCGAAATTTGCGCCTAAGTCTTTCAATTTAATTTGAAATACTCAAATTAATGCTGTTTATGGCTTGGTGTAAATTGATTTAAAACAATAAAATCAAACCACACTCTTTGTGTGGTCGGTGATTTTGTTGATTTAAATCAAAGAATCATGGTGTGGCGGCTGATATATATACACTCAAGCAACAATGGTTTTACCAATTGGCCGCGAGAGGCCGACATCCATGAATTAATGTAGCCCTGGAGGCAAAACATGATTACAGGTATCCAGATTACTAAAGCTGCAAACGACGATCTGCTGAACTCTTTCTGGCTGCTGGACAGCGAAAAAGGCGAAGCGCGTTGCGTCGTTGCTAAAGCCGGTTTCGCTGAAGACGAAATCGTCCCGGTCAACAAGCTGGGTGAGATTGAGTACCGTGAAGTGCCAATGGAAGTTCAGCCAGAAGTTCGCGTGGAAGGGGGTCAGCACCTGAACGTTAACGTTCTGCGCCGTGAAACTCTGCTAGACGCAGTTGAACATCCAGAGAAATACCCGCAGCTGACCATTCGTGTTTCTGGCTATGCGGTACGCTTCAACTCTCTGACCCCAGAACAGCAGCGTGACGTTATCGCGCGTACCTTTACTGAAAGCCTGTAAGGTTTGAAGTTTTGGGGAAATAAAAAAGCCGGGTGATTAACCCGGCTTTTTTTTACTCTTCGTTCTGTGAAGTCGGCGTAGTGCCACTTGGCTTACGGCGCTTACCAATGTTTTTGGCATCGCGATGACGGTTCTTCACGCGCGGCTTCTCTTTTGCTTCTTCTTTTTTCTTCTCTGCACGCTTCGCGAGCACTTTCTTGGACGGTTTACCCGTCATTTTTTCGCTCGGCGCACGCGTGGTTGGACGCAGTTCATCAATGACGCGGGCTTTGACTGGTTCTTCGATGTAACGTCCCACTTTCATCAACAGCATGTAGTCGTGCGCTTCAACCAGTGAGATCGCAATACCCTTACGGCCTGCACGACCAGTACGGCCAATGCGGTGCAGATAGGTATCACCGGTACGCGGCATGTCGAAGTTTATGACATGGCTGACATCAGGAATATCGATACCGCGCGCGGCTACGTCGGTGGCAACCAGAACGTTGACGCGACCTTCGGTCAGACGCTTAATGCCTTCGGTACGCTTCGCCTGTGGCATATCGCCTTCAAGATAGCAGTTATCGATACCGGCTGAACGCAGCATATTCGCCAGCTCATGCACACGCTCGCGCTTACGCACAAACACGATGGTACGGGTGGTGTCATCTTGTTTCAGCAGGTGCTTGAGCAGCTCAACTTTGTGCTCAAGATTGTCGGCGCGGTAATACCACTGGTGGATCTTTTTGCGCTCACGCGTGGACGGCGTAGCAGACACTTCAGCCGGCTCATTCAGCAGGCGTTCAGCGAAGTCTTTAATCGCGTCACCTTCCAGAGTGGCCGAGAAGAGCATTGTCTGTTTGCGCCAGCGCGTTTCGCCCGCAATGTGTTCGATATCTTGTGCAAAGCCGAGTTCCAGCATACGGTCTGCTTCATCAAGGATCAGCGTTTCCACAGCGCGGCAGTCAAAGTTTTCTTCTTTGATGTACTGCATCAAGCGTCCGGTTGTCGCCACCACAATATCCTGGTTCTCACTGAACACTTCGGCGTGGTTCATATAGGCGACACCACCGGTGATGGTGGCGATATCCAGATGTGTATTCGCGGCCAGTTCACGGGCATGTTCTGCGACCTGCACGGCTAATTCACGTGTCGGTGTCAGGATCAAAATGCGCGGTGGGCCTGATTTCTTGCGTGGGAAGTCGATCAGATGCTGCAAGACAGGCAGCAAATATGCCGCCGTTTTACCGGTGCCTGTCGGCGCAGAACCGAGTACATCACGGCCTTCTAACGCAGGCGGAATTGCAGCCGCCTGGATGGCAGTTGGGCGTGTGAAGCCTTTATTCTGGAGAGCTTCCAGCAGGCATTCATCGAGTTCAAGTTCGGAAAAAGTCGTTACAGTCATGTTCTACCTCTGTGTGGGGCGCTGATTATAGACGTTATGGCTGCAATCTTCATCTGTTTGTGGATATCCCTTTTCCGCCACTTCGCTTTCCCCTATGCTAATCCAGTTTTATTTAAGAAGGTTGCTTGGACATGTCTCAACCCAAAGCGCAGTTGCGCCGCGATGGTTTTACCTTTAAACAGTTTTTTGTGGCTCACGATCGCTGTGCGATGAAAGTCGGTACTGACGGTATCTTACTGGGTGCGTGGGCGCCCGTCGCGAAGGTTAAGCGAATTTTGGATATTGGTGCTGGAAGCGGGCTATTGGCGCTGATGCTGGCACAACGAACCGAGCAGCATGTCACTATTGATGCGGTTGAACTTGACGAGCTAGCCGCCAGTCAGGCCGGGGAGAACGCTGCCGAATCACCGTGGGCGTCTCGCGTTTGGGTGGAATGTGCCGATATTCTCGCATGGGCGCCAGAGCAAACCGCGCGCTACGATCTGATTGTCAGCAACCCGCCTTATTTTGAACCGGGCGTAGAGTGTGCCACGCCTGAGCGTAATCAGGCGCGTTACACAGGCACACTGGATCACCAGGCGTTGTTGATATCGGCGGCGAATTTGATCTCAGAAGAGGGCTTTTTCTGCGTCGTTTTGCCTGAAAGCACCGGCAACGTGTTTATTAAAAAAGCACTCGAGATGGGCTGGTTCTTACGTTTACGAACCGATATTGCCGATAACGAAGGACGACTGCCGCACCGCGTTTTATTAGCACTCTCCCCAAAAGAAGGAGAATGCTTTAGCGACAGGATGGTTATTCGTGGGCCAGATCAGTGCTACTCCGAAGCCTACACCGCGCTGACCCAGGCGTTTTATCTGTTTATGTGAGCGAGCGGAGCCAGCACCGAAGGGCCGGATACTGCTAATTGATCGGGGTAGTCAAGCGTGTAATGCAGGCCCCGACTCTCTTTGCGCATCATCGCACAGCGGACAATCAGCTCCGCGACTTGCACCAGATTGCGCAATTCCAGCAGATTGTTCGAGACGCGGAAGTTAGCGTAATACTCGTCAATTTCCTGCTGCAGCATCGTGATCCGGCGCAGTGCACGCTCAAGGCGTTTGGTGGTACGCACGATCCCGACGTAATCCCACATAAAGAGCCTCAGCTCATGCCAGTTGTGCTGAATCACGACCAGTTCATCGGGATTATCCACCCGACTTTCATCCCATGCAGGAAGACTCTCCACCTGACGGGCATACGGCATCCGTTTGGTAATATCTTCTGCGGCTGACCAGCCGTAAACCAAACACTCCAGCAGCGAATTTGACGCCATGCGGTTCGCGCCGTGAAGCCCGGTATAACTCACTTCACCGATAGCATACAGACCATCGACATCGGTACGGCCATGATCGTCCACCATTACGCCACCGCAGGTATAGTGTGCGGCGGGAACAATCGGCACCGGTTCTTTGGTCAGGTCGATCCCAAGGCCCAGTAATTTCTCATAGATTGTCGGGAAGTGCTGGCGAACAAAATCAGCGGGCTTATGGCTGATATCGAGATACATACAATCAACGCCGAGACGTTTCATCTCGTGGTCAATGGCGCGGGCCACGATATCGCGCGGGGCAAGCTCGCCACGCTCGTCGAAGTCAGGCATAAACCGCGTGCCGTCAGGACGCTTGAGATACGCGCCTTCACCCCGCAGGGCTTCGGTTAGCAGGAAATTACGCGCTTGCGGATGGAAGAGGGCGGTTGGGTGGAACTGGTTAAACTCCAGATTGGCGACGCGACAGCCTGCGCGCCATGCCATCGCAATTCCGTCCCCGGAAGAGATATCCGGGTTAGTGGTGTATTGATACACCTTGGATGCGCCACCTGTTGCCAGTACCACGGATTTCGCCTGGCAGGTTTCAACTGTCTCTTTGTTGCGATTCCAGACCCACGCACCGACAACACGCCGTGTGCCTGGCAAGCCAATTTTATCGGAGATAATCAAATCCACCGCATTACTGCGTTCAAGGATCTGAATATTGGGGTGATTGCGCGCCTGACTCACCAGTGTAGTTTCGACGGCTTTGCCAGTGGCATCAGCGGCATGAAGAATACGACGATGGCTATGACCGCCTTCTCGGGTGAGATGGTAGCCCTCTTCACCGTTCGGCTGGACGTGAGTATCAAATAACACGCCTTGATCGATAAGCCATTGAACGCAATCACGAGCATTGCTGGCAACGAATTCCGCCGCATGTGCATCAACAATGCCTGCGCCTGCAATCAACGTGTCTTCTACGTGAGAGGCAATGCTGTCCGTTTCATCAAACACGGCGGCGATTCCGCCCTGTGCGTAGAACGTTGAGCCTTCGCTCATCGGCCCTTTGCTCAGGACAATAACTTTCTGATGTGAGGCCAGTCGCAGCGCCAACGAAAGCCCGGCCGCGCCGCTGCCGATAATCAGTACGTCACAATGCAGTTCTGGAGTTGTGTTCATGATGTTTGTTTAATTTACTAAACAGTGTTTGGCCAGAATAGCACCCGAATGCGATGAATCGCACGTTTTTTTTAGGTCGTGTTGCGCAGCCTAAACATAAACAGAAGCTCAAAAAACGCGTAAAAGAACGAAAATATTTTGCGAAGCAGATCGTTAGCTTCAGATTATGTGGTGAAATAAACCCTGTCTTGCGGTACTCTTCGGGCAGCAAAAATACCATTTCTTATCAGAAACTGGGGTACGTATCGTTAACAGACATATAATGAGAGAAAATGAACTGTCTGCATCACGATGAACAAAAACAAAGGCGTAACGGAACTTATTGATGAACATACACTCTAACCTCGTGCTTGCTCACATTGCAGTGTTTTTAGAGTGGCGTTTCGATGACGCGTGGAATTTAGGTTTGGGGAGACATTACCTCGGATGAGCGAGCAGTTAACGGACCAGGTCCTGGTTGAACGGGTCCAGAAGGGAGATCAGAAAGCCTTTAACTTACTGGTGGTTCGCTACCAGCATAAAGTGGCGAGTCTGGTATCCCGCTATGTGCCGTCAGGAGATGTTCCTGATGTGGTGCAAGAGTCATTCATAAAGGCCTATCGTGCGCTGGATTCTTTCCGGGGAGATAGTGCTTTTTACACCTGGCTGTATCGCATTGCAGTCAATACAGCAAAGAATTATCTGGTCGCTCAGGGCCGTCGTCCGCCGTCTAGTGATGTGGATGCTATTGACGCTGAAAACTTCGAAAGTGGCGGTGCGCTGAAAGAAATTTCGAACCCTGAGAACTTAATGTTGTCAGAAGAACTGAGACAAATCGTTTTTCGCACGATCGAGGCACTCCCGGAAGATTTACGCATGGCAATTACCTTGCGGGAGCTTGATGGACTCAGCTATGAAGAGATAGCAGCTATCATGGATTGTCCGGTCGGAACGGTTCGTTCGCGAATCTTCCGTGCGCGAGAAGCTATTGATAATAAAGTTCAACCGCTTATCAGGCGTTGACGATAGCGGGATACTGGAAAAGGTATTAGGCATGCAGAAAGAAAAACTTTCCGCTTTAATGGATGGTGAAACGCTGGACAGTGAGCTGCTTAACGAGCTCTCTCACTCTCCCGAGATGCAAAAGACCTGGGAGAGTTACCATCTCATCCGCGACTCTATGCGCGGTGATACGGGCGATGTTCTCCATTTCGATATCTCTTCACGCGTAATGGCGGCAATTGAGAACGAGCCTGTACATCAGACCACTCCGCTGATTCCTGAAGCCCAACCTGCGCCGCATCAATGGCAGAAGATGCCATTCTGGAAAAAAGTGCGTCCGTGGGCCAGCCAACTCACCCAAATGGGGGTGGCTGCATGCGTATCGCTTGCAGTTATCGTTGGCGTCCAGCACTATAACGGTCAATCAGAAGCTAACCAGCAGCCTGAAGCGCCAGTGTTCAACACACTGCCGATGATGGGTAAAGCAAGTCCGGTTAGTTTGGGTGTGCCAGCCGCCGATGCATCAGTCAGTCCGGGCCAGCAACAGCAGGTTCAGGAACAGCGTCGTCGCATTAATGCGATGCTGCAGGACTATGAGTTGCAGCGTCGTCTGCACTCTGAGCAGCTCCAGTTTGAGCAGGCACAGACCCAGCAGGCTGGTGTGCAAGTGCCAGGAAACCAAACTTTAGGAACGCAATCGCAGTAATGAAGCAACTTTGGTGCGCCATGTCCTTAGTGGCGGGTAGCCTGTTCTTTTCTGCCAACGCCTCGGCTGATTTATCGTCCGGGGCGTTGTTGCAGCAAATGAATATGGCCAGCCAGTCACTCAATTATGAGTTGGCTTTTGTCAGTATCAACAAGCAGGGCGTTGAGTCGTTGCGCTATCGTCATGCTCGTCTTGATAACCAGCCGCTCGCCCAGCTATTACAACTCGACGGTCCGCGCCGTGAAGTTGTTCAACGCGGTAATGAAATCAGCTATTTCGAACCGGGTCTCGAGCCGTTTACGCTGAATGGCGATTACATTGTCGATTCACTCCCGGCCCTCATCTACACCGACTTCAAGCGTCTGTCGCCTTACTACGACTTTATTTCCGTTGGCCGTACACGCATTGCGGACCGGCTGTGCGAAGTGATCCGCGTGGTGGCGAGGGACGGTACGCGTTACAGCTACATTGTCTGGATGGATGCTGAGAGCAAACTGCCGATGCGTGTTGATCTGCTCGATCGTGATGGCGAAACGCTGGAACAGTTCCGCGTCATCTCCTTCTCGGTAGATGGTCAGGTGGGCAACAGCATGCAGAATCTGGCGAAAGCGAGCCTCCCGCCACTTTTGTCAGTGCCTGCAGGCGATACCGTGAATTTCAACTGGGTGCCATCGTGGATACCGCAAGGTTTTAGCGAAATATCCAGCAGTCGCCGTCAGCTTCCGACCATTGAAACACCGGTTGAGTCGCGCCTCTATTCTGATGGATTGTTCAGCTTCTCAGTGAACATCAACCGCGCGACGGCAAACAGTAGCGATCAAATGCTGCGTACGGGGCGCCGGACCGTGAGCACAACCGTGCGCGACAATGCTGAGATCACCATTGTGGGCGAACTTCCCCCGCAAACGGCGAAGCGCATTGCTGACAGTATTAAATTCAGGGCCGCACAATGATCAAAGAATGGGCCACGGTAGTGTCGTGGCAAAATGGCGTCGCGCTGGTGAGCTGTGACGTGAAAGCGTCATGCAACAGCTGTGCCTCACGCGCAGGCTGCGGCAGCCGGGTACTAAACAAACTCGGGCCTCAAACCACGCACACCATTTCCGTGCCGAGCGAACAGCCGCTGACGGTTGGGCAAAAAGTTGAACTGGGTATTGCTGAAGGCAGCCTACTGGGTTCTGCGATGCTGGTGTATCTCTCACCCCTGGTTGGATTATTTGTTGTCGCCGGCATTTTCCAGATGCTGTTTGGCACTGATCTTGCGGCAATGTGTGGCGGAGTTTTAGGTGGCGTCGGTGGTTTTATGCTGGCGCGCGGCTTTTCTCAGAAGCTTGCTGAGAAAGAGGCCTGGCAGCCCATTATCCTCAGCGTGGGGCTCCCGCCAGACATGCTTCGTGTTGAAACGCTCTCTTCAGAAGCCCGGTAAATCATCGGGCTTTATCTTTATTTACATCCCAGAACTGAAAACGTCCTTCCCTGACGCTATGCTTGGCTTGAAGAGCATTTCCTGGTGACGAAGATGTAGTGTAGAATGCTGCGTTTTCGCACTGAAAAACGTCAGGCTAAGAACAGCGGCCTCCAGGAATTCGTAAGGCATAATTATTTAACTATATGAAGAACATACGTAACTTTTCGATCATTGCTCACATTGACCACGGTAAGTCGACGCTGTCTGACCGTATTATCCAGATTTGCGGTGGCCTGTCTGATCGTGAAATGGAAGCCCAGGTACTGGACTCCATGGACCTGGAACGCGAACGCGGTATTACCATCAAAGCGCAGAGCGTGACGCTCGACTACAAAGCCCTTGATGGTGAAACTTATCAACTGAATTTCATCGACACTCCAGGCCACGTTGACTTCTCCTATGAAGTTTCTCGTTCTCTGGCAGCCTGCGAAGGTGCGCTGCTGGTGGTCGATGCCGGGCAGGGCGTAGAAGCTCAGACCCTGGCGAACTGCTACACCGCGATGGAAATGGATCTCGAAGTGGTGCCGGTTCTTAACAAAATAGACCTGCCGGCCGCCGATCCTGAGCGTGTTGCAGAAGAGATTGAAGACATCGTCGGCATCGATGCCACTGATGCGGTGCGCTGCTCTGCGAAAACCGGCGTCGGTGTTCCTGATGTGCTGGAACGTCTGGTGCGTGATATCCCTGCACCGGAAGGTGACGCGGATGGCCCGCTGCAAGCACTGATCATCGACTCCTGGTTTGATAACTACCTTGGCGTTGTGTCGCTGGTCCGTATTAAAAACGGCACCATGCGTAAAGGCGACAAAATCAAAGTGATGAGCACCGGCCAGGTATACAACGCTGACCGTCTGGGCATTTTCACGCCGAAACAGGTTGACCGTACCGAGCTGAAATGCGGCGAAGTGGGCTGGCTGGTATGTGCGATCAAAGACATCCTGGGCGCGCCAGTAGGCGATACGTTGACTCAGGCGCGTAATCCGGCAGACAAAGCGCTCCCAGGCTTCAAAAAAGTGAAGCCACAGGTTTATGCGGGTCTGTTCCCGGTCAGCTCTGACGATTACGAAAACTTCCGTGATGCGTTGGGCAAGCTGAGCCTGAACGATGCCTCTCTGTTCTATGAACCAGAAAGTTCCACCGCGCTGGGCTTCGGCTTCCGCTGCGGCTTCCTGGGTCTGCTGCACATGGAAATCATTCAGGAACGTCTGGAGCGCGAATATGATCTGGACCTGATCACCACGGCCCCGACCGTAGTGTATGAAGTTCAGACCACCAACAAAGAGATCATCTACGTCGACAGTCCTTCCAAGCTGCCGCCGCTGAACAATATCGAAGAGTTGCGTGAGCCGATCGCCGAATGTCACATGCTGCTGCCGCAGGAATACCTCGGTAACGTCATTACCCTGTGTATCGAGAAGCGTGGCGTGCAGACCAACATGGTTTACCACGGTAACCAGGTTGCGCTGACCTATGAAATCCCGATGGCGGAAGTGGTACTCGACTTCTTCGACCGTCTGAAGTCGACCTCTCGCGGCTATGCGTCGCTGGACTACAACTTTAAACGCTTCCAGGCGTCCAACATGGTGCGTGTAGATGTATTGATTAACAGCGAGCGTGTCGATGCGCTGGCGCTGATCACCCATAACGATAACGCGCCGTACCGTGGTCGTGAACTGGTCGAGAAAATGAAAGAGCTGATCCCACGTCAGCAATTTGATATCGCGATTCAGGCTGCCATTGGCAACCACATCATTGCCCGTGCAACAGTGAAACAGCTGCGTAAAAACGTCCTGGCGAAATGCTACGGCGGTGACGTTAGCCGTAAGAAGAAACTGTTGCAGAAACAGAAAGATGGTAAGAAGCGTATGAAGCAGGTCGGTAACGTTGAGCTGCCACAGGAAGCGTTCCTTGCCATTCTGCACGTTGGCAAAGACGGAAAATAATCCTTAAGGAGTTGGCATGGCGAACATGTTTGCCCTGATCCTGGTCATTGCGACCCTGGTGACGGGGCTGTTGTGGTGTCTGGATAAGTTTATTTTCGCCCCTAAGCGCCGCGAACGTCAGGCTATTACCGGTGAACAACTGGATGCGAAAACCATGAAAAAAGTCAGCCCTAAACCGGGCTGGCTGGAAACAGGTGCTTCTGTTTTCCCGGTTCTGGCGATTGTGCTGGTGGTGCGTTCGTTTATTTATGAACCTTTCCAGATCCCGTCCGGTTCGATGATGCCAACGCTTTTGATTGGCGATTTTATTCTGGTAGAGAAATATGCCTATGGCATTAAAGATCCTATCTACCAGAAAACGCTAATCGAAACCGGTCATCCAAAACGTGGTGATATCGTGGTCTTCAAATACCCTGAAGATCCACGTCTGGATTACATCAAACGTGCCGTCGGCCTGCCTGGCGATAAGGTGAGCTACGATCCAGTGGCGAAAGAAGTGACCGTTCAGCCGGGCTGTAGCTCTGGTACGGCGTGTGAAAACGCGTTGCCGATCACCTACTCCAACGTTGAGCCCAGCGATTTCGTGCAGACCTTTGCCCGTCGTAACGGCGGGGAAGCGACCAGCGGTTTCTTCCAGCTGCCAAAAGGCGAAACCAAAGAAAACGGGATTCGTCTGGTTGAGCGTAAAGAAACGCTGGGTGACGTGACGCACCGTATTTTAACGGTGCCGATCGCCCAGGATCAGTTGGGGATGTACTACCAACAACCTGGTCAGCAGCTTGCTACCTGGATTGTTCCACCAGGACATTACTTCATGATGGGTGATAACCGCGATAACTCTGCGGACAGCCGTTACTGGGGCTTTGTTCCGGAAGCCAATCTGGTCGGCAAGGCAACCGCCATTTGGATGAGTTTCGAGAAACAGGAAGGTGAGTGGCCGACCGGCGTTCGCCTGAATCGCATTGGCGGAATCCATTAATTCCTGTTATTTGCGCACATAACCCTCGTAACTGAGGGTTATGTGAATTATTTAAGAGATAATCTCACCTGGCTAACGACATACCCTGTCGTTGCGTATAGAATATTCCCCCGAAGTTTAAGGTTGGCGCTGACTCAGTGCCACGGCACACGAAACCGCGTTGGTTGTATCAGGTCGGTTTCGTGTGCTGCATTTTTGACGCATTCATTTACTGGTATCGCATGAACCCCATCGTAATTAATCGGCTTCAACGGAAGCTGGGCTACACTTTTCAGCATCAGGAGTTGTTGCAACAGGCATTAACCCACCGCAGTGCCAGCAGCAAACACAATGAGCGCCTCGAGTTTTTAGGCGACTCCATTTTAAGTTACGTGATCGCCAATGCGCTTTATCACCGCTTCCCTCGTGTGGATGAAGGTGATATGAGCCGTATGCGCGCCACGCTGGTACGCGGCAATACGCTTGCCGAGATTGCACGCGAGTTTGAGCTGGGTGAATGCCTGCGACTCGGGCCGGGTGAACTGAAAAGCGGTGGTTTTCGCCGTGAATCTATTCTCGCGGACACTGTCGAAGCATTAATCGGTGGTGTTTTCCTCGACAGCGATATTCAGACGGTTGAACAACTCATTCTGAACTGGTACCAAACGCGTCTGGACGAAATTAGTCCAGGCGATAAACAAAAAGATCCGAAGACTCGTTTGCAGGAATACCTGCAGGGTCGCCACCTTCCTCTGCCATCTTATCTGGTGGTGCAGGTACGCGGCGAAGCACACGATCAGGAATTTACCATCCATTGCCAGGTTAGCGGCCTGAGTGAACCGGTGGTTGGCACAGGTTCAAGCCGTCGCAAGGCTGAACAGGCTGCCGCCGAACAGGCGTTAAAAATGCTGGAGCTGGAATGAGCGAAGAAAAAAGTTACTGCGGTTTTGTTGCCATCGTCGGACGTCCGAACGTCGGCAAATCAACGCTACTGAATAATCTGCTTGGGCAGAAAATTTCTATTACGTCCCGTAAGGCGCAAACCACGCGTCACCGCATCGTCGGTATTCATACTGAAGGCCCGTATCAGGCGATTTATGTCGATACCCCAGGCCTGCATATGGAAGAGAAGCGTGCGATCAACCGCCTGATGAACAAAGCGGCGAGCAGCTCTATCGGTGACGTTGAGCTGATCATCTTTGTGGTTGAAGGCACTCGCTGGACGCCGGACGATGAGATGGTGCTGAACAAACTGCGCGATGGCAAATCGCCGGTCATTCTTGCGGTCAACAAAGTTGACAACGTGCAGGAAAAAGCCGATCTGCTGCCGCACCTGCAGTTCCTGGCAAGTCAGATGAATTTCCTCGACATCGTTCCACTGTCTGCGGAAACCGGTATGAACGTCGATACCATCGCTGGTATCGTGCGTAAACATCTGCCAGAAGCCATTCATCATTTCCCGGAAGATTACATCACCGACCGCTCCCAGCGCTTTATGGCGTCTGAAATCATCCGTGAAAAACTGATGCGTTTCCTGGGTGCAGAACTGCCGTACTCCGTGACCGTGGAGATCGAACGCTTCCAGACCAACGAACGCGGCGGGTATGACATCAACGGGCTGATCCTCGTTGAGCGTGAAGGGCAGAAGAAGATGGTGATTGGCAATAAAGGCGCCAAAATCAAAACCATCGGAATCGAAGCACGTAAAGATATGCAGGATATGTTCGAAGCCCCGGTTCACCTGGAACTGTGGGTGAAGGTCAAATCCGGCTGGGCTGATGACGAGCGCGCATTGCGTAGTCTCGGTTACGGCGACGACGTATAAGACAACGAACATGACTGAAGGCTGGCAGCGCGCATTCGTCTTGCACAGCCGTCCGTGGAGCGAAACCAGCCTCATGCTGGACGTCTTCACGGAAGAATCCGGTCGCGTGCGCCTTGTGGCTAAAGGCGCACGCTCCAAACGCTCTAACCTGAAGGGCGCGCTACAACCCTTCACTCCGCTGCTGGTTCGCTTTGGTGGACGCGGCGAAGTCAAAACCCTGCGCAGTGCCGAAGCCGTCTCTCTGGCGCTTCCGCTGTCGGGTATCACGCTCTATAGCGGTCTGTACGTCAACGAACTCATCTCCCGCGTCCTTGAGCACGAAACCCGCTTCTCTGAACTCTTTTTCGATTACCTGCATTGCATCCAGGCGCTGGCTGGCGCAACGGGCACGCCCGAACCCGCATTACGTCGCTTTGAGCTGGCGCTGCTCGGCCATCTTGGCTACGGCGTGGATTTTCTGCACTGCGCGGGGAGCGGTGAATCCGTGGATGACGCCATGACCTACCGCTATCGTGAAGAGAAAGGCTTTATTGCCAGCGTGGTTATCGACAACACAACGTTCACCGGACGGCATCTCAGGGCGCTGTATGAGCGAGAATTTCCTGACCAGGATACCTTACGCGCGGCAAAACGCTTTACCCGAATTGCCCTCAAGCCGTATCTTGGTGGCAAGCCCTTAAAGAGCCGCGAATTATTCAGGCAGTTTGTGCCAAAGCGTTAACGAACAATGAGAAAACCGAGGATTGTCATGGCTGAATTACTGTTAGGCGTCAACATTGATCACATTGCCACGCTGCGTAATGCGCGAGGCACGGCTTATCCTGATCCGGTTCAGGCGGCATTTATTGCCGAACAGGCTGGCGCCGACGGCATTACCGTTCATCTGCGTGAAGACCGCCGTCATATCACCGATCGTGACGTACGCATCCTGCGCCAGACGCTGGACACACGTATGAATCTGGAAATGGCGGTGACGGAAGAGATGCTGGCGATCGCCTGCGAAACCCAACCGCATTTCTGCTGCCTGGTGCCAGAAAAGCGCCAGGAAGTGACCACCGAAGGCGGGCTGGATGTCGCAGGACAGCGCGACAAAATGACCGATGCCTGCAAACGCCTGGCTGATGCCGGTATCCTGGTCTCTCTGTTTATCGATGCCGATTTCGACCAGATCAAAGCCGCCGCTGATGTCGGTGCGCCGTACATCGAAATTCACACCGGCTGCTATGCGGACGCCAAAGACGAAGTCACTCAGGCCAAAGAACTCGATCGTATTGCCAAAGCGGCAACCTACGCGGCGAGCCTCGGCCTGAAGGTCAACGCCGGTCACGGTCTGACCTATCACAACGTCAAAGCGATTGCTGAAATTCCGGAAATGCACGAGCTGAATATCGGCCATGCGATAATCGGGCGCGCGGTGATGAGCGGGCTGAAAGACGCCGTTACCGAAATGAAACGCCTGATGCTGGAAGCGCGTCAGTAATGGCGATTCTTGGCTTAGGTACGGACATCGTTGAAATCTCCCGCATTGAAGCGGTGATCGCCCGCAGCGGCGATCGCCTGGCAAAACGGGTGCTCAGCGATAACGAATGGGCCATCTGGGAAGCGCACCAACAGCCGGTGCGTTTTCTGGCTAAACGCTTCGCGGTCAAAGAAGCCGCCGCGAAAGCGTTTGGCACCGGGATCCGTAACGGCCTGGCGTTCAATCAGTTCGAAGTGTTTAACGATGAGCTGGGTAAGCCCCGCCTGCGGTTATGGGGCGAAGCGCAAAAACTGGCAGAAAAATTGGGCGTGAATCACATGCATGTCACACTGGCGGACGAGCGTCATTACGCCTGTGCGACGGTGATCATCGAAAGTTAGAGTTTGTCCGCGTGATGCATTAGCACGAATTTATCCCACAGCTGCTCTTCGGATTCGGTATGCGCCGGATCTTTGAGAATGGTGTTCGGGATCGGGCAAACTTTCTGACAGGTCGGCGTTTCGTAATGGCCGATGCATTCGGTGCAGCGATCGCTGTTAATCTCATAAATGCTGTCACCCATCGAAATCGCCTCGTTAGGGCACTCGGGTTCGCACATATCGCAGTTGATGCATTTTTTGGTGATTAACAGCGCCATCAGGAAAATCTCAGAAACATCACAAACAGGGCGGGCATTATACGCTCATTCTCTGTTCAGACCAGTTTTTTTACCAGCTCCTCGCTGTGACGAATACGCTCCGGCGCATGCTCAAGATCCTGCTGCACCAGCGCCACGAACAGCAAATCCGTCAGCATCATCTGTGCGCTAGTGGACGAAATCGCCGCGCTGCGAGTGGCTTGCTCTTCAGCAATCGTGTAGAGGCAGCGCGTAGCCCGCTGTTGTAGCGCATTCGGCGTAAAACCGGTAATTGCCAGGATTTTGCCGCCCACGCGCAGCGCTTCATCGGAGGCCAGATTGATCTCGCGACGTTCCCCAGAGTACGAGATGGCCAGCAGTAAATCCTCAGGTGCCATCGCCTGAACGGTGGATAACAGCGCGTGCATGTCCTGTTCGACAACCGCGTTATAGCCGATTTTAGTCAGCTTCCAGCCGAAGTTGCGCGCAACCAGCCCCGACGCGCCGATGCCGGTTAAAATAATCCGCCGTGCAGTGCGCAGCATTCCAACGCTTTCCAGTAACTTCTCTTCGCTGTTCACATCAAGCGTCGCGTGCATCGCCGAGACGTTCTCTTTGATCAGCTTCTCGCCCACCAGACGCATCGGATCGTCACCGCGAATCTGGTTATGCAGCGGCATCGATTGTGGATTCGGGTTGTTGACCAGCGCTTCGCTTATCGCCAGCTTGAGTGCCGGAAAACCTTTAAAACCAATTTTTTGCGCGAATTTCACCACGCTCGACTGGCTCACTCCGGCTTCGCTGGCCAGCTGTTGGGAGCTTAAATGACGCGCACGATCGGGCTGCGCCAGCAGGAAGTCCGCCAGTTTCTTATCGCTCTGGGCAAAGCCCGCGTACCGCTGGCGAATACGAATTAAACAGTTCATACGCCTCCTGGCGAAATGTGATAGCGGCTGCAAAACCGAATTTGCTCGCCTACATGAATTTTATATTCCATTATAGTACGGTTATTATGAATTAAAAATTCTTGAGGTAAAAAGATGAATCTCGGCTCACTCGTTTCAGAAACCCGCAATCCACAAACGATGGATCTTGATGCGCTCTCCACGCTTGACCTTGTAAACCGCTTTAATCAACAGGATACGCTGGTCGCGCTGGCAGTGAAAGAGACATTGCCTGAGGTGGCGAAAGCCGTCGATGCCGCCGCCGATGCTCTGAAAGCTGGTGGACGCATTATTTATATGGGAGCAGGTACCAGTGGTCGTCTCGGCGTACTGGATGCGTCTGAATGTCCGCCGACCTTCGGCGTGCCGCACGGTCTGGTAGTCGGGCTGATTGCCGGTGGGCCTGGCGCGTTGTTAAAAGCGGTCGAAGGGGCGGAGGACGACAAACAGCTCGGGGCTGACGATCTGATCGCCATCAATCTGACCGAAAACGATTTAGTGGTCGGCCTGGCGGCGTCCGGGCGCACGCCTTATGTTATCGGTGGTCTGGAATATGCCAACCAGCTGGGCTGCACGACGGTGGCGATTTCCTGTAATCCGGGTTCACCCATTGCTCAGGTTGCTGCGATCGCAATCTCGCCTGTTGTCGGGCCAGAAGCGCTGACGGGCTCCACTCGTCTGAAATCAGGCACCGCGCAAAAGCTGGTGCTGAACATGATCTCCACCGGTGCGATGGTGAAGTTTGGCAAGGTTTACCAGAACCTGATGGTGGACATGAAAGCCACCAACATCAAGCTGGTGGACCGCGCCTGCCGCATGGTGGTCGAAGCCACCGGTGCCAGCCGCGAAGAGGCACAAGCGGTACTCAAACAAACCGATCACGATGTTAAACCGGCCATTCTGATGATTCTGAGCGGACTGGACGCCACAGCGGCGCGGGCAAAACTGGAAGCCCATCAGGGATTCTTGCGCGCTGCATTACAAAACTAAAACTGAGGCGTTTATGGAAAAAACAGCAGCGCTCGCCAGCGACATCCTGCAGGGGATTGGCGGAGAGAAAAATATACTTCGTCTTGAAAACTGCATGACGCGCGTACGGGTAGAAGTGCAGGACGACGGTCAGCTCGATCTGGCTCGTCTGAAAAAGCTCTCCGGCGTCAGCGGCTACGTGAAGCAGGGTGCACAGCACCAGCTGATTGTCGGGCCAGGCAAAGCCGCGCAGGTGGTGGATGCGATGCGTGCGTTGATGACAGGGGAAAGCGCAGAAGTATTAGGCGATGTCGATCGCAATAAAGCGCAGGCCAAAGCCAAATACAAAGCCCCGATGAGTGATGCGCTGCGACAGCTGGCTAACGTTTTTATTCCTCTGATCCCGGCGTTTATCGCCTCCGGCCTGATTACCGGGATTATCAACATCCTTAAACGCCCGGATATTGTCGGTGATTTTGCGACCCACTATCCAAACATGCTCGACATTCTGGGCATTTTCGGCAGTGCAGTGTTTGCCATCATGAACATCCTCGTCGGTGTCAACGCGGCGAAAGTTTACGGCGGCTCGATGGCGATGGGCGGCGTGATGGCGGGGATCCTCTCCAGCCCGCAGCTGGCGCAAATCACCCTGTTTGGCGAGGCGCTCCAGCCTGGGCGCGGTGGTGTCATCGCGGTACTGCTGGTGGTCGCTCTGATGTGCTGGATCGAAAAAAGGCTGAGGAATCTTCTGCCAGGCTCGATTGAGTTGATCCTCAACCCGCTGCTGACGACGCTGATTACCGGTACCATCGCGATTGTGGCGTTGCAGCCGCTGGGCGGCCTGATCTCCGAGGCGATTGCCCACGGGGCGACGATGGCCATTGATCGCGGCGGATTGATGGTTGGAGCAGTACTGTCGGGCACTTTCCTGCCGCTGGTGCTCACCGGGCTGCATCAGGGGCTGGTGCCGATTCACGTCGAGCTGGTCCAGGCGCATGGCTACAACGCGCTGCTGCCGATCCTGTCGATGGCAGGGATGGGGCAAGTCGGTGCGGCGGTTGCCATCCTGATGAAAACCCGTAACGCGCGCCTTAAAAAAGTCATCAAAGGCGCGTTGCCCGTGGGATTATTGGGCATCGGCGAGCCGCTCATTTTCGGCGTCACGCTGCCGCTCGGTAAGCCATTCCTCGCTGCCTGTCTGGGTGGGGCGGCCGGTGGGGCGCTGATCAGTTTCTGGAAAGTGGCGACGGTTATTACCTTTGGCATCTCCGGTTTACCGCTGGCATTAACCATCGTGACCGGAAAAGTCATGCTCTATCTGTTAGGCTGTTTGGTAGCAATCATCGCCGGGTTCCTGTTTACCTGGCTGTTAGGATTCAACGATCCAGAGGAGTAAGGTTTGGTTAATCACGAGCGCCGCGTTGTCTTTTTCGATTTGGATGGAACGCTACATCAGCAGGATATGTTTGGCACATTTATGCGCTATCTGTTGCGTCGCCAGCCTTTAAACGCACTGCTCGTGCTACCTCTTTTACCGGTTATCGGGATTGCGCTGTTGATCAAAGGCCGCGCGGCGAGATGGCCAATGAGCCTGCTACTATGGGGTTGCACCTTTGGTCATAGCGACGCGCGGCTCAACCAGCTTGTGCAGGATTTCGTCCACTGGTTTCGCGGGCATGTCACCGCGTTTCCGGTGGTTCAGGATCGCCTGACGCAATATCTTAACGCCAACGACGCCGATATCTGGCTGATTACCGGCTCGCCGCAGCCGCTGGTGGAGCAGGTCTATTTCGACACCCCCTGGCTGCCGCGCGTCAATCTGATTGCCACTCAAATGGGACGAGCGTATGGCGGCTGGGTGTTGACTCTGCGCTGTCTGGGCCATGAGAAAGTGGTGCAACTGGAGAAAAAAATCGGCACGCCGCTGCGTCTTTACAGTGGCTACAGCGACAGCAAGCAGGACAACCCGCTGCTCTACTTCTGCCAGCACCGTTGGCGTGTTACGCCGTCGGGCGAACTTCAGCAACTGGAATAGTGTTAACCATAACGGGTGTGTATAATGCCGCCCGCTTTCCAACTGGAGTACCTTTCGTTGTCTGACCTTGAACTCAACCATGAATACTGGATGCGCCACGCGCTCACACTGGCTAAACGCGCCTGGGATGAGGGCGAAGTGCCCGTGGGTGCCGTTCTGGTGCATAACAATCAGGTGATTGGCGAAGGGTGGAACCGTCCAATTGGTCGCCACGATCCTACTGCGCATGCGGAAATCATGGCTCTGCGTCAGGGCGGGTTGGTATTACAGAACTATCGACTGCTCGATACCACGCTGTACGTCACGCTCGAACCCTGTGTGATGTGCTCCGGGGCGATGGTCCATAGCCGCATCGGCACGCTGGTGTACGGTGCGCGGGATGAAAAAACCGGCGCGGCGGGATCATTAATGGACGTCCTCGGGCATCCGGGCATGAACCATCAGGTGCAGATTATCGGTGGGGTGCTTGCACCAGACTGTTCGGGGCTATTAAGCGATTTCTTTCGAATGCGCCGTCAGCAGAAAAAGCAACAAAAGGCAGAATTGAAGTCGTCGGGTGATTAAGCTCATTCGGTGACACCACCGGATAGCTTTGCGCCAGCTGCTGGGCCTCAATCACCTCTTTCTCTTTCTCGAGCAAATACCCTTCCAGGCTTATCTGATACTTACGGATATTTTCCACATACGCGTAGGCCTCGTGCCCGCGCGCATAGCCATAGGTCAGTTTATTGTACCAGGGCTTTTGACTTAACAGCGGCAAACGCTGTTTAACGTCAGACCAACTGTCGGGATTCCCTTTGGTTTTGGCCGTCAGCGCCCGCGCGTCGAGCATGTGCGCGTAGCCCATGTTGTACGCCGCCAGCGCAAACCAGATCCGTTCTTCTTCCGGCACCGTGTCCGGCACTTTCGCCATCATATCCTGCAGATAACGCGCCCCACCGCTGATGCTCTGTTCGGCATCGGTACGATCCGTCAGGCCAAGGCTTTGCGCCGTGTTTTTGGTGAGCATCATCAGGCCGCGTACGCCGGTCGGTGAAGTCGCCTGCGCGTCCCAGTGCGATTCCTGATACGAAATCGCCGCCAGCAAACGCCAGTCGATCTCCTGGGCATATTTCTCAAACAGCGGCTGGAGATCCGGCAGCACGCTGTCCACCGCGCGCAGGAAGCTGCGGGTATCGACGTAATCAAAATCGCCACCGTGACCGAGGTACTTCTCCTCCAGCCGTGCAAGCGTGCCGTCTTCGTTCATCGAATTGAAGAAATCGAGCATTGCGGCGGACAGGGTTTGATCCTCGTCGAGAGGGCTAAACCAGGTCACGGGCTGTTCGTCGGTTACGTCCAGCGCCACAGCAATCTCCGGGTGCACGCGCTGGAACAAGCTGATCGCCACCGAATCGGCGATGGTGTAGGCCAGCTTTTTATCTTTTACCTGCTCCAGCAGAGCTGAAGTACCGAGTTTTTCATCGACCTTCCAGCTGAGATCGGGGTATTTCTTCTCTTTCAGCGAACGCAGGTCGTCAATCACCACATGCCCAGGCGCGATAGTGAGCTGCTGATCGGTCAGAGTGGCAAGAGTGCGAGGGCGCAAATTTCCGACGCGATACACTAGCTGCTGTGAAACGGAATAGTAGGTCGGCCCCGGCTGATAGCTCTTGCTGCGTTCGCTGTTATAGACCAGGCCGGCGGCCAGCATATCCGCATCATCGTTGTCCAGATCGTCGAACAGCTGGCTAATGTTCTGGCGCACGGTGATTTTGAGCTTCACGCCCAGATAGTCGGCAAACTGCTGCGCGAGCTCATAATCGAGACCGGTGATTTTGCCGTTCACGTTGTTGTAGGTCAGCGGAGAGCTGATGGTACTGACGCGCAGTTCCCCCCGCGATTGGATCGCGGCGATACGGTTTTCGGCTTTGCCGAACCAGGGGATAGAAGGCCAGAGGGCCGCTGCCAGCAGCAGTGTAACAATGCCGATGAGCAGATAATTAATCTTTAATTTTTTCAATTAGTTAATTCTCTGCGCCGTGCGTTGCCTCAGTGTGCTGTAGCCATGTTGATTATAAGGTTTGCCATTGATTGAGCGGCATTTTGCGCAAACTTGCGTCAGTTGGCAACAAATTAGAGAGACAGGTCACACCTATGGATAAAAATGCGAGATGATTTTATTTCGACGCAAACGGTTTCGTCGGCGCTCAGGATTCTCTATAATGACGCCCGTTTTCCCCTTGCGCACACTGTAAGCGCCTCAGGCGCTTCGAAGACGAGAGACTTATGATGGAAATTCTGCGTGGTTCGCCTGCACTGTCTGCCTTCCGTATCAACAAACTGCTGGCACGTTTTCAGGCAGCCGACCTTCCGGTAAGCAATATTTACGCTGAGTATGTCCATTTTGCTGACCTGAATGCTCCCTTAAATGCGCAGCAGCGCGAGCAGCTTGAACGTCTGCTCAAGTATGGCCCGAGCCTAAGCAGCCATACGCCAACCGGCAAACTGGTCCTTGCAACGCCTCGCCCTGGTACCATCTCCCCCTGGTCTTCTAAAGCCACTGACATCGCCCACAACTGCGGCCTGAGCCAGATCAATCGTCTGGAACGCGGAGTGGCGTATTACGTTGAAGCCTCGACCCTGACCGCTGAACAGTGGCAGACGGTTACCGCTGAACTGCACGACCGCATGATGGAGAGCGTCTTCGCCTCTCTGGATGACGCAGAAAAACTCTTCTCTCACCATCAGCCTGCGCCGGTACAGAGCGTGGATCTGCTGGGTGAAGGCCGTCAGGCCCTGATTGATGCCAACCTGCGTTTGGGTCTGGCACTGGCAGATGACGAGATTGATTACCTGCAGGATGCGTTCGTGAAGTTGAACCGCAATCCGAACGACATCGAACTCTATATGTTCGCGCAGGCCAACTCTGAACACTGCCGTCATAAGATTTTCAACGCCGACTGGATTATCGACGGCGAGGAACAGCCGAAGTCGCTGTTCAAGATGATCAAAAACACCATGGAAAAAACGCCTGACCACGTTCTGTCTGCTTATAAGGACAACGCGGCGGTGATGGAAGGTTCCGAGGTAGGCCGCTTCTTCGCCGACCGCGAAGCAGGGCGCTATGACTTCCATCAGGAGCCTGCGCATATCCTGATGAAAGTCGAAACACACAACCACCCCACGGCGATTTCTCCGTGGCCGGGTGCGGCGACCGGTTCTGGCGGCGAAATCCGTGACGAAGGCGCAACCGGTCGCGGCGCAAAACCCAAAGCGGGACTGGTCGGTTTCTCCGTCTCCAACCTGCGTATTCCTGGCTTTGAACAGCCGTGGGAAGAAGATTTCGGCAAGCCGGAGCGCATTGTCACCGCGCTCGACATCATGACCGATGGCCCACTGGGCGGCGCGGCGTTTAACAACGAATTTGGTCGCCCGGCCCTGAACGGCTACTTCCGTACCTACGAAGAGAAAGTCGACAGCCACAACGGCGAAGAGCTGCGCGGCTATCACAAGCCGATCATGCTGGCGGGCGGGATCGGCAACATCCGCGCCGATCACGTGCAGAAAGGTGAGATCACCGTCGGCGCGAAGCTGATCGTCCTCGGCGGCCCGGCGATGAACATCGGCCTGGGTGGCGGGGCGGCCTCTTCGATGGCATCCGGCCAGTCTGACGCGGATCTCGATTTCGCCTCCGTGCAGCGTGACAACCCGGAAATGGAACGTCGCTGCCAGGAAGTGATCGACCGCTGCTGGCAGCTCGGCGACGCCAACCCGATTCTGTTCATCCACGACGTCGGCGCGGGCGGTCTCTCTAACGCCATGCCGGAACTGGTGAGCGACGGCGGGCGCGGCGGTAAATTCAACCTGCGCGACATCCTGAGCGATGAGCCAGGCATGAGCCCGCTGGAAATCTGGTGTAACGAATCTCAGGAACGCTATGTGCTGGCGGTTTCTCCGGATCAACTGCCGCTGTTCGACGAACTGTGCCGCCGCGAGCGCGCGCCGTACGCGGTCATCGGTGAAGCAACTAAAGAACTGCATCTGAGCATGAACGATCCGCATTTCGACAATCAGCCGATTGACCTGCCGCTCGACGTGCTGCTGGGCAAAACGCCGAAGATGACCCGTAACGTCGAAACTCGCAAAGCGGCGGGCAAAGCGCTGGATGTGCGCGGCATCTCAATTGCCGATGCGGTGAATCGCGTTCTGCATCTGCCTGCGGTTGCAGAAAAAACCTTCCTCGTCACCATCGGCGACCGCTCGGTGACCGGTATGGTCGCTCGCGATCAGATGGTCGGCCCGTGGCAGATCCCGGTGGCGAACTGCGCGGTCACCACCGCGAGTCTCGACAGCTACTACGGCGAAGCGATGGCGCTGGGTGAACGTACCCCGGTGGCACTGCTGGACTTTGCCGCCTCTGCCCGTCTGGCGGTTGGTGAAGCGCTGACTAACATCGCAGCGACGCAGATTGGCGATATCAAACGCATCAAACTCTCCGCCAACTGGATGGCCGCAGCCGGTCACCCTGGCGAAGACGCTGGCCTGTACGAAGCGGTAAAAGCGGTTGGCGAGGAACTGTGTCCGGCGCTGGGTCTGACCATTCCGGTCGGCAAAGACTCCATGTCGATGAAAACCCGCTGGCAGGAAGGCAACGAACAGCGCGAGATGACTTCTCCACTGTCGCTGGTTATCACCGCCTTTGCCCGCGTGGAAGATGTGCGTCACACCATCACCCCGCAGCTGGTCACGGAAGATAACGCCCTGCTGCTTATCGATCTTGGCAAAGGCCACAACGCGCTCGGGGCGACCGCGCTGGCGCAGGTTTATCGTCAACTGGGCGACAAACCGGCCGACGTGCGCGACGTCGCGCAGCTGAAAGGCTTCTACGACGCCATTCAGGCGCTGGTGGCTGAACGTAAACTGCTGGCCTATCACGACCGTTCAGACGGCGGCCTGCTGGTCACGCTGGCAGAGATGGCCTTTACCGGCCACTGCGGCGTGGAAGCGAACATCGCCACGCTGGGCGACGACCGTCTGGCGGCGCTGTTTAACGAAGAGCTGGGGGCGGTAATTCAGGTGCGTGCAGCGGATCGCGACGCGGTTGAAGCGTTGCTGGCGAAACACGGCCTGGCGGATTGCGTGCATTATCTCGGTAAAGCCGTCACCGGCGATCGTTTTGTTATCGAAGCAGACGGTCATGCGGTGTTCAGCGAAAGCCGTTCTACGCTTCGTATGTGGTGGGCAGAAACTACCTGGCAGATGCAGCGTCTACGCGATAACCCGGAGTGCGCCGACCAGGAGCACGAAGCGAAAGCGAATGACAACGATCCGGGCCTGAACGTGAAGCTCACCTTCGACATCAACGAAGATGTGGCAGCGCCATACATCGCGAAAGGTGCGCGTCCCAAAGTGGCGGTTCTGCGCGAGCAGGGCGTGAACTCCCACGTCGAAATGGCGGCGGCGTTCCACCGTGCGGGCTTCGACGCTATCGACGTTCACATGAGCGATCTGCTGGCAGGACGCACCGGCCTGGAACATTTCCAGGCGCTGGTGGCCTGCGGCGGCTTCTCTTACGGCGACGTGCTGGGAGCGGGCGAGGGCTGGGCGAAGTCCATCCTCTTCAACAATCGCGTTCGCGATGAGTTTGAAACCTTCTTCCATCGCCCGCAAACGCTGGCGCTGGGCGTGTGTAACGGTTGCCAGATGATGTCGAATCTGCGCGAACTGATCCCAGGCAGCGACGCCTGGCCGCGCTTTGTGCGTAACCAGTCTGACCGCTTCGAAGCGCGTTTCAGCCTGGTAGAAGTGACGCAAAGCCCATCTCTGCTGTTGCAGGGAATGGTCGGCTCGCAGATGCCTATCGCTGTTTCTCACGGCGAAGGGCAGGTGGAAGTGCGTGATGCGGCACATCTCGCCACGCTCGAAAGCAAAGGGCTGGTGGCGCTGCGCTTCGTGGATCACTTCGGAAAGGTGACACAAACTTATCCGGCGAACCCGAACGGCTCGGCGAACGGCATCACCGCCGTAACCAGCGAAAGCGGTCGTGCCACTATCATGATGCCGCACCCGGAGCGCGTGTTCCGTACCGTGAGCAACTCCTGGCACCCGGAAAACTGGGGCGAGGACAGCCCGTGGATGCGTATTTTCCGCAATGCGCGTAAACAGTTAGGTTAATCAGCCAGTTGTTGCCGGGCGGCACTGCGTTTGCCCGGCCTACGATTAAATCCCCTGTAGGCCCGGTAAGCGTTAGCGCCACCGGGCTTTTTTACGCCTGTCGCAAAATCGCGACAAACGCATAACATTGATGTCTCCAAAAGGAGACATATAAGACATTGATTTATAAAGAGTGTGAGAGGGCGGTAAGAAGGTGTATCTAATTAGCGACACTTAGCCTGGAAACTGTTCATCGACGAAGTAACATGAAAACGTTATAAAACAGTTTACATTCAACGTGTTAACAAATTGTTTTGCATTCTGGCACGGCTGTTGCATAATATTAACCAGTGGCTCATTCACCCTCTTATGTCAGCCCCTTCGGGACGCGCTACATAAACTTCGAATGACGCACAACAAGGTGCCTGCCGTCCAACTACTGATTATAGCGATGCTTTATCAGACCCAGGGCGAAACGTCGAGTAAGGCACCGCCTCATTTCACAACAAAGCCGGGTTTTTACCCGGCTTTGTTGTATCTAAAGGGCTGACTCAGTTAGCATCACTCAACACCCACATTGAGAGAGTCATGCGTTGAAACGCTGGTCAATTTTCCCTCGCTCCCTGCGACAGCTCGTTATGATGGCATTCTTGCTGATCCTGTTACCGCTGCTGGTTCTGGCCTGGCAGGCGTGGCAGAGCCTCAACGCGCTCAGCGCCCAGGCGGCACAGACGAACCGCACCACGCTGGTCGATGCCCGCCGCAGCGAGGCAATGACCAACGCCGCGCTGGAGATGGAGCGCAGCTATCGTCAGTACTGCGTGCTCGACGACCGCACGCTGGCGAAGGTCTATCAGAATCAGCGCAAACGCTACAGTGAAATGCTGGACGCCCACGCGGGCGTACTCCCCGACGACAAACTCTATCAGGCGCTGCGCCAGGATCTGAACGACCTGGGGCAGCTGCAGTGCAAAAACAGCGGCCCGGATGAGGTCGCCACCGCTAAGCTCGAAGCCTTTGCCAGCGCCAATACCGAAATGGTGCAATCCACGCGCGCAGTGATTTCATCCCGCGGGCTGCAACTCCAGCAGGAGATCGCCGAGCGCGGCCAGTTCTTTGGCTGGCAGGCGCTAGTGCTGTTTCTGGTCAGCCTTGGACTGGTGCTGCTTTTCACCCGCATGATCATCGGCCCGGTGAAGGGTATTGAGCGAATGATCAATCGTCTGGGGGAGGGCAAATCTCTCGGTAACTCCGTGGTGTTCAAAGGCCCGCGCGAGCTGCGCTCTGTCGGGCAACGCATCATCTGGCTCTCCGAGCGTTTGCAGTGGCTTGAATCTCAGCGCCACCAGTTTTTACGTCATATTTCCCATGAGCTGAAAACGCCGCTCGCCAGTATGCGCGAAGGCACCGAGCTGCTGGCCGATGAAGTGGCGGGGCCGTTAACCACCGAGCAAAAAGAGATCGTCGAGATTCTGGATGACAGCAGCCGCAACCTGCAAAAGCTGATTGAACAACTGCTGGATTACAACCGCAAACTGGCTGACGGTGCCGTCGAGCTGGAAAAAGTGGAGATAGAACCGCTGGTCGATATGGTGCTCTCCGCCCACAGCCTGCCTGCACGAGCTAAAATGATGCATACCGAACTGGAACTCACTGAGCCAGTCTGCTTTGCAGAACCTATGCTATTAATGAGTGTGCTGGATAATCTTTATTCCAATGCGGTGCACTATGGTACTGAATCCGGTAACATTTATATTCGCAGTTTTACCCACAATTCACGGGTCTGTATCGACGTCGCCAACACCGGTAGTCCGATTCCGGTTGACGAGCAGAAGATGATTTTTGAGCCCTTTTTCCAGGGAAGTCATCAGCGAAAAGGTGCGGTAAAAGGGAGTGGTTTGGGCTTAAGCATTGCCCGCGATTGCATACGGCGGATGCACGGGGAGCTCTATATCTCCCATGACGACCGAGCTGACGTCTGTTTTCGTATTGAGCTACCCCTTGAGCCGGAAAAATCAATGAAATGAAGCTAAGTCTGGTGAGTATGTCACACGTCTTTTTCCGCGCATTAAGCGCGACGTTTTCCAGCAAAATCTTACGTTTAGGTCTGCCATGTCTGCTGCTGGCGGGCTGCGCTTCGCATGCGCCAAAAAGTGCCATCAGCGACAAACAAGACGATAAATATCCTGAACATCAACTGGCTGATTTCTTATCGACCGACTGCAATAATATCTGGCAGCTAAGCGGTCATGATGTCGAATCGAACCCGCTGTTCTGGTTGCGCGGTATGGATTGCGCCGATCGTCTCTCTCCGGCGGCAGCCCGCGCTCAGGCACATTTATGGGCCGACGATACCTGGCAGGACACCTTCAAGCGCGGAATTTTACTGGCCAATGCCAAAATCAATCCGCTGGAGCGCCGCACCAATACCACGCGAATGGATGCGCTCAGCCCGCAAATCCCCGCGCAAATTCGCCCGCTGTATCAGCTGTGGCGCGACGGACAAGTTCTGCAACTGCAGCTCGCTGAAGAGCGCTCGCGCTACAGCAAGCTGCAACAGTCTGCGGACGGCGAGCTGGATACCCTGCGCCAGCAGCAGCAATATCTACGTTCCCAGCTTGATACCACCACCCGCAAGCTTGAAAACCTGACGGATATCGAACGCCAGCTCTCCACGCGCAAGCCAACCAGCAGCTATTTACCTGATAGCTCGAAGGGCAATGCGCAGCCTGCTAAAACGCCAGAGCAGGAGAGCGAAACGTCGAAACAAGAGGATGTGAAGCCATGACAATCCGCAAACCTGCCCATCTCCTCTTGGTGGATGACGACCCCGGCCTGTTAAAGCTGTTGGGAATGCGTCTGGTCAGCGAAGGTTACAGCGTGGTTACCGCCGAAAGTGGCGCGGAAGGGCTGAAAGCACTGGGACGCGAGAAAGTCGATCTGGTGATAAGCGACCTGCGCATGGATGAAATGGACGGGATGCAGCTGTTTGTCGAAATCCAGAAACTGCAGCCCGGAATGCCGGTGATTATCCTGACCGCCCACGGCTCAATCCCGGATGCGGTTGCGGCCACTCAGCAGGGCGTATTCAGCTTCCTGACCAAGCCGGTAGACAAAGACGCGCTGTACAAAGCCATCGACGATGCGCTGGAACACTCCGCCCCGTCGGTGGATGAGAAGTGGCGTGAATCGATTGTTACCCGCAGCCCGATAATGCTGCGTCTGCTTGAGCAGGCGCGAATGGTCGCCCAGTCAGACGTCAGCCTGCTGATTAACGGCCAGAGCGGCACCGGGAAAGAGATTCTGGCGCAGGCAATCCACAATGCCAGCCCGCGCAGTAAAAATGCGTTTATTGCTATCAACTGCGGGGCGTTGCCGGAACAATTGCTGGAGTCAGAGCTGTTTGGTCATGCGCGCGGAGCCTTTACCGGCGCGGTCAGCAGCCGGGAAGGGCTGTTCCAGGCGGCAGAAGGCGGCACGCTGTTCCTCGATGAGATTGGCGACATGCCCGTGCCGTTGCAGGTCAAACTGCTGCGCGTGTTGCAGGAGCGTAAAGTGCGCCCGCTCGGCAGCAACCGGGATATCGACATCAACGTACGCATCATTTCCGCAACGCACCGCGATCTGCCGAAAGCGATGGAGCGCAAAGAGTTCCGCGAAGATCTCTACTACCGCCTGAACGTGGTGAACCTGAAAATCCCGGCACTCGCCGAGCGTTCAGAAGATATTCCGCTGCTGGCGAACCATCTTTTGCGCCAGTCGGCGGATCGCCACAAACCCTTCGTGCGCGCGTTCTCCACCGATGCGATGAAGCGCCTGATGACCGCCAGTTGGCCGGGCAACGTGCGCCAGCTGGTGAATGTGATCGAGCAGTGCGTGGCGCTCACCTCTTCGCCGGTGATCAGCGATGCGCTGGTGGATCAGGCGCTGGAGGGCGAAAACACGGCGCTGCCGACCTTCGTCGAAGCGCGTAACCAGTTCGAGCTCAACTATCTGCGCAAGCTGCTGCAAATAACCAAAGGCAACGTCACCCACGCCGCGCGCATGGCCGGGCGTAACCGCACCGAGTTCTACAAACTGCTGTCGCGACACGAGCTGGAAGCGAACGATTTTAAAGAGTAGTACCGCAAAATTTGACTGACTATGATACTGTGAGCAATCGATTACGAGGCTACAGACAGGCGAGCGTTTAAGGACCCACCATGAAAAAGATTGATGCGATTATTAAACCTTTCAAACTGGATGATGTGCGTGAAGCGCTGGCGGAAGTCGGTATCACCGGGATGACCGTCACGGAAGTGAAAGGCTTTGGTCGCCAGAAAGGTCATACCGAGTTGTACCGTGGCGCAGAGTACATGGTGGATTTCCTGCCGAAAGTGAAAATCGAAATTGTGGTGACTGACGATATCGTCGATACCTGCGTGGATACCATTATCCGCACGGCGCAGACCGGTAAAATTGGTGACGGCAAGATCTTCGTCTTTGACGTGGCGCGCGTCATCCGTATTCGTACGGGTGAAGAAGACGACGCGGCGATTTAAGCAAAGGGGTGCGGTCTGATGCCCTCACCCCAACCCTCTCCCTGTACGGTCCGGGGACATGGTAGACAGGTGTTCGGGGACATAGTGAACACTATTTAACATCCTTTACCCATGGTGATCGACTTTTTCTTCAGGTCGATCACCCCCACTTTCGTGCTGTACCACCACACCTCATAACAGCCATCTTCAGCCCCTTCCTTCAGTCCCACATATTCACCCCTGAACGCTTTTCCTGCCTTCAGCGTTACCCCTCTCAGGCTCAGCTTTCCGCTGATATCCACTTTCCTGACCATCACGCCCTCGTCGTATTCCGGGGGTTCAGCGTGACTGTTGTACTGCCGCGCTGATGGCTGATACCGCGAAGCGGGCACTGCCATATCCAGCGAGGTGTGCGGCCGTTCAAGGTTATAGACGTTGCGCCAGTGGTCAAAGGCACGCTGCAG
>NZ_PQVS01000024.1:0-46702 GCF_002922995.1 Lelliottia sp. 7254-16 | reverse complement strand
AGCGCTCCCACCTCCGCACCGTCATACAGCGGCTTCACCGTATAGCTCCCCGCCTTCGTGCCGTGCAGCTGTGCCGTATAGATACCGGGAGCACCATCCACCGCCGCATCCACCGTCACTGCGGAGCCGCTCACCGGTTGATTATCGCCTTCCAGCACGCGGAAGGTCACCTTCGACACCTGACCCGACACCAGATTATCGTTCACATCCTTTGCCGTGAACTGCAGTGTCACCGCGGACTGGCCGTCTGCCGGAACCGTGCTGGTGCCTGTCGTATTAAAGGCAGAATGCGTTCCGTCCACATCCCCGGCAGTCAGCGTCACTGCCTTGCCGAGGGTATTCAGCGGCTGGCCATCATACGTCGGTATGACGCTATATACTCCCGCCCTCGTGCCAACCAGACTCGCCGTGTACACTCCGGCACTTCCCTCTGTTATCGCCTGGATCGTCACCTCACCGGCATCTGCCTGGTTGCTGTCCTGTACGCGGAAGGCCACCTTCACCACCTGACCCGTTACCGGGTTGCCGTACATATCCTTTGCCGTGAACTGCAGCGCCACCGGGGATGTACCGTTCGCCACGACAGTGCTCTCACCAGGCAGAGTCAATTCCGATCGATTCTCATCCACCGTGCCGGCACTCAGCGTCACATCTTTGTTAAGCGACTCCAGAGGCTGGCTGTCATACACCGGCGTCACCGTCCAGGTTCCCGCCTTCGTGCCGTACAGCATCGCCGTGTACACTCCTGGCTCCTCTTCTGTTGTGGTGTCTACCGTTACCGCGCTCCCGGCGTCTGTCTGCATACTGTCCTGCACCTTGAAAGTCACCTTCTGTTTCTGGCCCGTCACCGGATTACCGTTCGCATCTTTTGCCGTGAACATCAACTTCACCCGGGACGCGTCATCCTGCCCAACAGTATTGTCTCCTGACAGTTCAAAGAGGGATTTCCCACTGTCCACCGACCCGGCCGTCAGCGTCACCGGCTGACTCAGCGCTCCCACCTCCGCACCGTCATACAGCGGCTTCACCGTATAGCTCCCCGCCTTCGTGCCGTGCAGCTGTGCCGTATAGATACCGGGAGCACCATCCACCGCCGCATCCACCGTCACTGCGGAGCCGCTCACCGGTTGATTATCGCCTTCCAGCACGCGGAAGGTCACCTTCGACACCTGACCCGACACCAGATTATCGTTCACATCCTTTGCCGTGAACTGCAGTGTCACCGCGGACTGGCCGTCTGCCGGAACCGTGCTGGTGCCTGTCGTATTAAAGGCAGAATGCGTTCCGTCCACATCCCCGGCAGTCAGTACGAAACCCGGGCTGAACGACGCAAGAGGCGTGCTATCATAAACCGGCGTCACCGTATAGCTTCCCGCCTTCGAGCCGTGCAGCTGCGCGGTGTAAATCCCGGGGCTCTCCTCTGTCACCGCATCCACCGTCACCGCGGGGCCACTCACCGGTTGATTATCGCTATCCAGCACGCGGAAGGTCACCTTCTGTTTCTGGCCCGCCACCTGATTGCCGTTCGCATCTTTTGCCGTGAACAACAGCGCCACCGGGGACGTACCGTCCGCCACAACAGTGGTGTCACCCGGCAGCGTAAACGTCGATTGCGTCTCATCCGCCGTACCCGCAAGCAGCGTGACATCTGCACTGAGTGACGTCAGCACCTGACCGTCATACTCCGGTGTCACCGTCCAGATTCCCGCCTTCGTGCCGCTCAGCGTTGCCGTGTAGACCCCGATCCCTTTCTCTGTCGTGGCGCCTACCGTCACCCCGCTGCCGGCAGCCATGCGCAGGCCGGCATTCGGGCCGCTGCTGTTCTGCACACTGAAGGTCACTTTCTGCGCCTGCCCCGTCAACGGATTACCATACACATCCTTTGCCGTAAGACTCAGGGTCAGCGTGGACGAGCCATCCGCCGCAACTGTCATGCCATCCGGCAGCCCAAAGAGCGATGTCTTGTCGTCTACTTCGCCGGCCGTCAGATCCACCCCCGTGCTGAGTGCACCTACCGGCTGACCGTTATACATCGGTATCACGGTATAATGCCCCGCCTTTGTGCCCTGCAGAGTCGCCGTGTAAACCCCGGGTTCGCCTTCTGACGTGGCACTGACGGTGACCGCGGTGTTGGTAACCGGTTGGTTATCGCTGTCCAGCACGCGGAAGGTCGTCTGTGATGCCTGCCCCGTCACCGGATTATCGTTCATATCCTTTGCCGCGAAGCTCAGTTTCACCCTGTCGATATCGTTGGCTGAAATCGTATCCTTGTCTGCCGTGAATACCGAACGGGTATCACTCAGACCCACTTTGCTGATAGTGATCCTTGCCGGGCTCAGGGTTGTACCGAAGACTTCCGGCGTCAGAAGGAGAGTTTCTTCATCCAGGCCTGCCGTCACCGTCACCTCATAGACACCCGCTTCTTTTTTACTCACCTCTGACAGTGTGGCTGATTTCAGCCTGTCAGGCCTGATGGTGATTGCCGTGGCCGGGACGTCCACTGTCTCGCCCTGACTGCCCCTGAGCATTAACGTCAGGGTCTGGTTGCTGCGTCCGTCGGCCATAAGGGTGCTGTTGAGTGGCATAAAAGTACTGCTGGTTTGACTGACGGTCGGTGCGTGAACACTGACCTGCGTCTCACTGGTATTCGATCGGCGTCCCTTCCTGTCAACAGCAACACCGTGAAGAATATAGTTATTGATCCCCTGCTCAAACTGGTAAGCGGGAAGGATGACACTGTAGTTCTGCGGATCGTCCTGAGTGACCTTCCCTCCGGCAACCAGCAAGGCCGGCGCCGACCAGTCGATACGGTCCAGCCCGTTATGGCTGGTAACGGATACCCCCAGTGATTTTTTCTCCCCCGCGTAACCGGTCACCAGCGACGCCGTACGCAGGCGGATGTCATTCTTCCTGCGATACTCAAGTATGATGCTGTTATTACGCTCAACAAAATCGTGACGGCTACCCGCCAGGCTGCGCATCACGGCCACCGCATCAGGATCAACCTGCTGCCTCCAGGGCGTCCCCGGTTGATAACGCAGATCCAGACCAAAACGGGTGTCGTTCTCACCGGCCTTGCCCTGACGTTGTTCTGTGGTCAGCGTGACCAGGGGTACCGGCGTATAGTCCAGCCCGAAAGTGAAGGCGTGCGGATCACGCTGACGTTTGTCCTTACCAAACAAAGCGACTTCATTACCGTAATACTGCTCGTACGTCAGCTTTCCGCCCAGTTGTGGCAGGGCAGGCAGCCAGGCCTGAGTGCGCAAGTCCCATCCGTCGGCCGGGCGATCCTCATAGCCGTCCAGGTCGGGTGAGTTTTTCCAGTTGGTCAGACGCAGGTAACTGTTGGCCCCCAGTTTCAGATAATCGCGCCAGTACTCCATCCCCACGCCCGCCCGGGCATGGTCACGCGACAGGTCATAATCCACGAAGGTGTTTCCGCCGAGCATCCAGTCATTACTGAACCAGCGGATACCGAACCCCAGATTAGACTGGGTGCGTTCATCCGTACGGTGAAAACTGCCCTGAGTGAAAGCAAGCAGAGCCTGTTGCTCATAGAGTGGCATCAGCAGGTCGAACTGGGAGTTTTTAAGCGAGAAATCCCGGTCGGTATCCAGCTGTACGCGCGCGGTCCCAAACTGCGCCATCCACTTCTGCACTTCACTGGTGGCGGCACCTGTTGCCATACCGCGAGCCATTGCCGCCGCAGCATCCGCACCGGGATCATTTGACAGGAACGCGCCCGCCTGCGACGCAATGCCCGCAACCTGCGCGGCCTGTCCGTCATCGGGCGACTGACGGCTCTCAGGCTGACTGCCCGGCGTCACGGAAAGCCGTGGCACATCCAGCACATCCCCGGGCTGGAGTTGTTCAAACTTATGCGCAAACGTACGAAACTGGTTGAGTTCACGTAATTCAGACAGTGTGATACCGAACTTTCTGGCAACGGAATCCGTCGTTTCGCCCGCATCCAGCGTATAAGTTTGCGTCTGCTGTGTGGCCAGCGCCCCTGCATCATACGATGGCGCTTTTGCCGCCGCGTGAGCGGGCATAAACGTCACCGCTGAAGGGGCCAGGAGCTGCAGACAAATATTGATCCAGGCGCACACACGAATGTGGCATGGCGGTATGTTTCTCATTTTAGTGTTCATAAGTTACCTTTTCATCGTTTGGCCGTGCCACTCGCATAGACTGGCACCTGCCGGCTACTTCACCCTCTGCACAGCACCCAGTTGCCCCTCATGCTTTATCACCGCAGAAAGCCGCCCCGGGGGGACATATCCGTCCCCCGTCTCTGTACCAGGCCCGTTAATGTCGCTGCATAAACACCCCTGTTGCCAGACAGGCGACCAGCCCTTCGGCCTGCACCGGCGGGGAAAAATAGTAGCCCTGCTGCTCGCGCACACCGTGGGCCAGCAGCCATTCGTGCTGGGCCCGGGTCTCCACGCCTTCGGCCACCACTTCAAGCGACATCAGATGTGCCAGGCGGATAATGAGTTCCGCCTGTGACACTGGCGTGGAGTGCAGGTCCTGCACGTGGCTGCGGTCCAGCTTCAGGCCGTCCACCGCCAGCATGTCCAGACCGGACATCCCCTGATGTCCGGTCGCAAAATCATCCAGCATGACCCGGATACCGGCCGCCTGGAGGGCCTTCAGTAAGCCTGCCCCGCCCGGAACCTGTTCAAAGACCACCCGCTCGGTCACTTCTGCGGTGACTTTCAGGGCTTTCCCCCGAAACAGCCACTGCAGGCGCTGGCAGTCCCGCAGGAAGGTGTGACTCCCCGCATGGGCCGCACTCAGGTTCACCGCCACATCAAAACCCGGTGGCAACCAGACCCGCATGTGCGCCAGGTCACGGCGTACCTGGCGCATCAGCAGCCGGGTCAGGGGAACGATAAGCCCGCTCTGCTCGGCAAGCGGGATGAAGCGCGCCGCGCCACGGATGCGCCCGTCCGGGAGATGCCAGCGAGCCAGCACCTCACAGCCGCAGACCAGCCCCTGCTGGCCGCGAACCACCGGCTGATACCAGGCCTGTATTTGCCCCCGGGCAAGCGCCCGGCGCAGCCGGCGAGTCCGCCAGGCCGTCCAGGTGATTTTCACTGCCCCGGCCCGCAGAACCAGCAGCAGAGCCGTGCACACCATGCTCAGCAGCACCCGCAGGTGACCCGCATCGCCGGTGACCCAAACTGCGCCGCTCACCAGCGTCAGCAGGGAACCGGCGATAAGCCAGAGCCCTGTTACCTGAGCCGTGGTACGCCCCTCATTGGCTGTTCTCATGTTCTCTCCTGTCAGTCTCCGCTATCCGGCTCGCGCCGCATCGGCACCCACTCACCGGGGCTCAGCCTCAGCGTCATCACTGGCGTATCGTCTTCAGGCGCAGCCCTTTTCTTTTCCGGGATCATCGTCGTCCTCCGTTTCCACTTTCATGCGTCCCTTCCACACTATCCGCGCACGCCACAGGCGGGCACGGGTCTGAGGGTCATAGACACTCCACCACAGCGGCTCAGCAGGCAGCGTCAGCCAGCCAGGCCTGATGGCTCCATCCATCACCAGCTCCAGGCGCAGTAGCGTCGGCGGTGCCTCATCACCCTGTCGTATTCCGTTACGGTCCAGGGCCGCCCGGATTGTCAGCCCCGGGAGACTGGTGTCCAGTAATACCCAGTCGCGTCGCTCACCCGACCGGGTACCCAGACTGCTGTCTCCCGCAGGCGTACCGGGGGGCAGCGGCAACGTGACACTGCCGACGACCGTGCCCAGGGGCAAGCTGCAGTCCACCCGCAGCCGTGCGTGCGGATAGTGCCAGAGTATGGTGTTCTCCTGCGCCGCCAGCCGACCGGCGAGTACCACCGGGTGATGCATCCCCGCCATCAGCAGCGGCAGTAGTATCAGGGCTGTCCTGCAGGCTCTGCTCCTCATTCCCTCTCCTTTATTCACCGGAGACCCGTTTCGGGTCCCAGCTTACGCAGGCCGTGATGGCGCTGCGCGTACAGCGCACTGACCGACAGTCCGGTCCGCTGCGCCATGTCCCGTATTCGCTCCCCGGCCAGTACCGCCCTCACGACCGTCAGCTCCCGCCGGGTGAGGCCGGAGGCCAGGGTGTAGCTCTCCCGCCCTCTGAGGGGGTGAGCCCCCGAGGGGAAGGTACCCCACATCAGGTCGACGATGTCCGCGAGCGGACTGCGCGCATCCAGGGTCCACACTGCCTTCAGGCTCTGCGGCCGCCCAGTCAGGTGCAGCAGGGTACCGTACAGCCAGGGCATCGGCTCGCGGATGAGCAGGGTCACGGGAAGGATGTCTCCCCGTGTCTGCAGGTACTCCCCTAGCCGGGCCACCTGCGCCAGTCGTCCGGCCAGGTCACCGCCGAGGTGGCATATCGCCCGACTCACAGGGGCCGGCGGGCCTGCCAGGGTGTGGGCATCCTGAGTCAGGAGATGAACCGACAGACCCCGGGCCCGGGCCAGGCTTTCCAGACCGGCCTGGGTGTAGCGACAGTCAGGAAGCAGGCCCACCCGTCCGGGGCAGAGTGTGAGTACGTTCCGGCCCTCTCCGGGCCGCTGATGCAGGTCATCCGTCATCGTGTCACTCCGTCAGATTCCAGATCGCCAGCCGCTGCGCGGGAGCAGCAGTCCGCACCTGAACAGCGTCCGTTCACCGTTATCGGTCATCATTCTGTCTCTCCCGTCACCAGGTCTGCCCGGTCAGGCAGGAACGGTACACCTGCACCGGCCCCCTCACCCTCTTCGTCTTCCGCCGGGATGCCCAGCACGTCATACCAGCTCTCCGGGGTGACATCCGGCTGCACTTCGGTGAGCCGATTGTTCATCAGCATGTTGTCCACCCGCTGAAACAGATGGTCCACACTGCCCCGGTCCCGGCTGCAGAGCAGCATCAGGCCAAGTCCCGCCAGCAGCAGCGGGATAAGCCAGTCACGAAAGTACCGGGACTCCGCTTCTGCGGCGCGGGCACGGCGACGCCACCAGAGCGTCAGAAGGACCCACAGCACCAGCAGAAAGAGCAGGATCATGCTGCTTCTGACCAGCATCATGGCCATGCCGGACCAGGGTGGCTGACTCAGGGCCAGTAACGGGGCCAGCAGAGCATGGCCAGCCACCACCCAGTCCGGACTCATGCCACGCCCCCTGACCTGCGCCTCCCCAGCGCCAGGTCCCGAAGGGCAGAAGGCACCGCCCCCGTATTGCGCCGGCGACGGGGCGCCTTTTGCGAGGCCCCTCCCCGTGCAGGCATCGCAGCCACATGAATACTCAGCACCTCCAGGGTGGCCTCGCGTATCCCACCGCCTCTGACCGTCACCTGCCGGCGGGCCTGCACCACATCCCCGCGTCGTCCGGTGATGTAGAGCATGAGGTCGGCCGCCTGGCGCTGCGGAATATCAAATGCCCGGGCAATCGCATTGCGTCCCACCGGCCCCTTCATGTCCATACACCATTGCGCCACGCGCAGCCACAGGGGCAGATTGGCCGCATCGCGGGCCAGCTCATCAGGCCCGGATGCAGACGTCACACCGGATGCTGTTGTCAGGTTATTCATACGTTTCTCCTACTGTTTCGGGCCGGTCTCTCCTGGCCTTAACCCACCATGGCCGTCCGGTCCGCCGCTGTGCGCGGTGGATGCGGCGAGCGGGCATACATGAGGCACAGGGTCAGACGCGACTGTGACCAGTCCACATCCACTCCGCGCGCCGTTTTCAGCGCCTCCCCCCAGCTCTCGGCAGCAGCGGTATAACGCCCCTCCCGCTCGTGCCGGGCTGCGGCAGCGGCAAATTCCAGATAGCGTGCCCGCTCATACCGGCGCAGCTCCGTCAGTTCCCCGCCCTCAGCCAGCACCATGCTCAGTGACCGCCTTCCAGGACGGGCCACGATGTCTTCTCTCAGGTCCGTTTTCATTCTTGTCTTCCTCATTGCGCCGTTCTGACTCATCCCGGCAGCATCATTAACACCAGCGCTCGGGTCACCCAGGCCGCGCCCAGTAACCAGAGCACAACCCCGGCGAGCACCCACCATTTCTGTCGCATACGGCCTCCTGTCTGTGTATCCAGGCCGCTCAGGACAGAAAGACCACTTCCGCCAGCGCGATAACCGTACAGAGCGCCACCGCCAGCAGCAGACCGAGCACAAGTACGGCGCGGTCTGTAAGGCGACCCTGACGGTTTACCTGTGACTGCCGCCTCATGCCGGCACCAGCAACCAGGCCACCAGGGCCGCGACCGTGAGAACGAGCATCACAAACGCGGTGTGCCCTCTCCGCTCGCGCCGGCAGGCCCGGTGCTGCTGTTGTTGCTGTAACTGTTGCATCTGCATCTCTGCCTCCTGATGCCGGCTCAGAACCGGCCACTGATACCCAGCAGGGGTCCCTGCTGAACCATGTCGTACACAAATCCGTCGTGGCGGTAGTTCACCCCCATCGCCCGGTATCCCGCTGCTGCCTGCACGTCCGGGATAAACTCCCAGCTCACAAGTGCCGCCGCGTCCCAGTCAGCCCGGGACTGTCCGGCCCCGGCCATGCCCCAGCCCGAAAGCCAGACGGAGGGGGCCAGGGCGTAGCGCCCGCGCAGGCCGGCCATCAGGTCGGCCCAGGTGGCGCTGTCGCTGCCACTGGTGCCTCCGGCGTCACCTCCGTGCAGACTCAGCGTGGTGCTGCTGTACCAGACCCGGATACCGCCGGCCGCATCAAGGCGTAGCGCCGGGTCATCGAGGAGCGCATACCCGCCCCCGAGAAATGCAGAGAAGGTCCCGCTGTCGGTGTTGAGGTGCTTCGCCGGGGCCCCGTCGGGCAGGCGGGTCTTCGTGGTAGTGTCGATGTACATCACGTCCGCCAGCAGGCTGTACGGCCCGAAACGGGCCTCACCCATGGTCATCGCCGCCACATCAAGGTCGCGGGCGATGTCATGAAAGTCCGACTTCACGAACTGGGTTCCGGTGGCTTTGTGGCCCACGTTGCCGCGAATACCCGCCCCCCACAGGTAAGGGGCGACGGTGAAGTGCCACTGCGGTGCAACCGAAGAGGCCGGCTCAGCCTCCACAGCAGTCTCAGCCGCCAGGGCCTGCGGGGCCACGAGGGCCGCCAGCCACAGGGCGGAAGTCGCGAGGCCGGTACTGCTGTGCGCGGCGCTCAGGCGCTGTCGCAGGGACTGAAGATAAAGGTTCTGCATACGGTCACCCCGCTCAGTGCTGTGTCAGGGAGAGGGCCACGCGCTCTGCAGCGCAGTCCTGTCCGGGTTTAATGCCGTGTTGTGTCACCGCCGCCACTTCGCGTTTCGCGGCCGCCAGGTCGGCGATGAAGTCCGGGTTGCCGTGCAGGGTAGCGACGGTCGCAGCCCCCATCAGGCGTCCGGCGTCCACGTCGCTCTGCCAGTGGGCGTTACAGATAACCCGGCTCTGACCGAAGGCCAGTCCGCGGGCCAGCACTTCCATGGCACGCTCAGGCTGGACTTCCGCCAGAATCAGCCCCCAGGCCCAGCCTGCTGCCGAGTGACCGGACGGCCAGGAGCCGTCAGTGCGCAGCAGAGGCTCCATCGATGGCTGGCAGGTCCCCTCCCCGTGCACCACAAACGGACGAGTGCGGTTCCAGGCGTTCTTCCCGGCATAGGTCGAGCCACCCGCATCCGACAGCACCCGCTGCATCAGGGTGTAGAGGTGCGGGGTGTTTTTCTCGCTGATGTCGGTCCCGAGCGCGCAGGCGAAGGTCTTCGCCGGGGCGGGGAACTCAAGTTCCGCATCGTGCGCCGCGAGCTTCTCGCGCGCCGAGCCCTTCAGGGACATCGCGGTACGGTGTGCCTCCTCGTCGCGGGCCAGTGCCGCCGATCCTTCCGCCGGTGGTGCGCCGAGCAGGGCCAGACGCAGGGGCAGACTCGCAGGCGCCAGATAGCCCGGGGCGAGTTTGAAATGCGGGTCGGTCACCCTCGGGGCGGTGCCAGCCGGCGGAGTATCTGCTGCCTGCGTCAGGCCCGGGATCAGAAGTACTGCCAGCGGGGCCAGCCAGGCCAGGGATGTCAGTTTCGGCGCTGTGTTCAGCGTCGATGTCAGGATAGTTTTCAGCATCAGGGTCATCGCGGTGCTCCCTCTCTGTTTCGTATTGTCTGTTGTTTGCGTTTGTTGTTTACGTTCTGTGCTTTGGATTAGGGGCCCTAGTGCTACCCGGTACGGCGCACGGGCGGCGTGCGCGCATCGCGGATATCCAGCATGTAGCCCCGGCCACGGCAGGTACTCAGCCGGCCCCGGACCTGCGGGAACACGGCCAACCGCTGGCGCAGGCGGCACAGGATGGTCTCCAGGGAGCGGTAGCGCCGCTCATCCACCCGCCCTTCCGGGCAGAACTGCATCAGGATGTCGGCCCGGCTCAGGACCTGACCGTGATGACGGACCAGCACCTCAAGCACTCGGAACTCAAACCCGGTCAGGAACACCGACTCACCGTCAATGGTCAGGCGGCGCTCACCGGTCTCAAGACGCAGGGGCGGACAATCCAGCACCTCGCTGCGGTACCACCCCAGACGCCGGCGCACCATCGCCTCCACCCGGGCGACCAGCACCCGGATATCGCAGGTGTCGTCATGACAGCCGTCCGCCCCGGCACCGACCAACGCCCGCACGGTGTGCGGCGTGGCACCAGGCATCACCACCATCACCGGCACTCCAGGACAGTGGGCCCGCCAGGCGGCAATCAGCGCCGGGGCACGCAGGGCGAGACGCTCCGGCAGGTCCAGCAGCAGCGCATCCGTGCGGCGCTCCTGCAGCCAGAAGGGGCTCACATCCTGTACCACCTCCGGGCCACAGGGGGTCTCAGACACACTCCCCCGGTCCGCGCAGACCACGGCGAAGTGGTGCGCGAGCAGGTGGTTGTCCGTCATCAGCAGATAGCGCATACCGGCCTCCGGATATATCAGAAGTTGTAGAGAGCGTTGAGGAATACCCCGGCCCCGACGGTGTCATCCGTCAGCGGACTGTGGCGGGCCCCGGCAACCAGGGAATACACCTTCAGGCCACCCTGGAGGGCGATCTGCGGCTGCAGGTGCCAGGTGACGGCAGTCTTCATAGTCACATCGCGCATCCCGTCCCCGGCGTGGTACTCACTGAAATCACTGCGCGCCGCCTGGCGTCCGGTCACGCCAAAGCGGGCCATCATGTCGTGGCTGTCGCTCCAGGTGCCGTACAGGGACGCGTCCAAGGTGAGCGCAGAAGAAAGCGGGAGAGAACTGGCTGCGCCCGCTTCGAGGTATGTGGTGTGCCCGAGGTCATCCCCGCCGTAGTCCCGACTGCTCGCGGCCTGCATGCCGCGCACGTACAGACGCCCGCCCGGCAGACGCAGGTACGCCTCCGCACCCACAAGAGCCGTACTGTCTAGGTCGCCCATGCCGCGCAGGTGGTGGTTATTCCCGCCCAGATAACGGATTTTCTCCTTACGGCCCGGGTCATAGCCCAGCAGAAACGCCAGCCCCACGTTGGAGACATCCGGCAAATCCCAGCGCATCCCTTCCGGGAAAGAGAGTGTGAAGGTCCCCCAGTGGTCCGACGGCAGGACCGCCTTCGCCGCCAGTGACGGGAAAGGCTCGTAGCGAGATGAGCCTTCGTAAAGGGGGTTCACCGCCAGACCGCCACCCACAGTCAGGGACGGGACGGTCGGAGCGGCAGGCGGATGCACCGCCACCGGCGTGCCCGTGGCTTCATCGACCGGCGCGGCGGCCTGCGCCTGCATGACACTCCCGACTCCCGCCAACAGGAAGGCGGCGCAGAGCGCGCGGCGCAAGGAGGTGTGATAGTGTTCTTTCATCGGCTTTTCTCCGTTACGGGACAGTCCGGCACCCCGTATTTGTACCGTTAAGTCGTTGCGCGTGGTAAATACGCGCACCGGGATAGAAAATATAAAAACATGTTTATTTACAGCATGTTACGCACTGACATCCATTTATCCCACCCCACTACCAGGCTAAAAAAGGGCGAAGGGTGCCCGCGCGGGGTGGTCGTATTTTTTGCGACACACACCACGTGCTATTTTTTGTTGCCATCCCTTACGCCCGCTGAAAAACAGGCGACAGCAGGGTCATACCCGACGGGACAGAGTCAGACTCCGCCCGTCACTCAGGCCGCTGCGTGACCTCCACAGGTAAGCATCAGCAGACCGGCAGGACGCTGCACGGACGACCCGCCCAGTAGACCGGACTCCGTCAGGGGTCCCCGTGCATCCCCCCGTAGCCAAGCAAAGTCCCCTGCCGCCATCCCGCCGCCGTCCAGCGCCCGACTGAGCCGCCGGGTAGCGACCGGGTCACCATGACAGGCACCAGCCCGCAGCCATGACACCTGCTCACCGAGCTGCTCCAGCAGGGTCGTCGGGATGACCACTGTCGGAGGCACCGGTGCCGGCCGGAGCGCCGAACAGCCCGCCAGCAGCAGGGTGAGCAGCACGCCAGCCACGCCGGTCACCGCCTTCATTTATCGCCCCCCGCCCGGACTTCACCTCCGTTTGCCTGGACCAGCAGCACATCGAACAGGGTGTTGTGCACGGACTGGCACTGCCCGGTCAAGCGCGCCTGATACAGCTTGTCCATCACCGAGCGCATCTCCTGGTTCAGCTGGTCACGCTGAAGCAGGTAGCGCACGGCCCGGGTCATTTCGGCGTTGAGCTCGCGGGCCTGACGGTCATATCCTGACTGGTCCACGTTTTTCAGGGTGTTCAGCTCATTCAGGCACACGTCCATGCGCTGACCATAAAGGGAATCCATGGCCGCTGTGCGCCCCGCCCCCGCCGGTGCGGCATCCGTTGCCGCCTGTACATTGCCGGCCATCAGCCAGCCCAGCAGCAGACTGACTGCCACACCCGTTCCTGTTTTTGTCATTTTTTATCCTTTCCTTTGCTGTTTATGGCACTGACGGGCAGTTCCTGCCCGGTATTCCCGGCCGGCCGGATGTCCGGGCCTGCCGGAGCAGCCCGGCACCCTGACCCACCGGTAAAGTCATCCTTTTGGTACCCGGACCGGACCGCGGGCGACCGCGCCCCCCTCACTCACCAAGCCGGTGGTGGTGATGGTGTACTGCATCAGCGACCACGGGTAGACGTCGGCAGGCATCGCCTCAGGCGGGTAGATATCCGCCCCGAAACAGATGACCTCCATCACCGAGCCGACCTGCCCAAGAGTTATCGCATCCCGGACGATGGCCGGCAGGGCCGGTCCGAAGTCAAAGGTGATGTCCCGCCGGTCAGTAATGACCCGGCCATCCAACAAGCTCTCCTTCAGGGAGCCCCGGATCCCCATCCCCGCCTTCGGGGCGACGTTACCGGCTTTTTTGCGCAGGAAGACGACAGTGCCATTTCGCTTCACCAGCGTTTTCGAGGCTGTAATTTTCTCCAGCCGGTCCATGCCGGTGGCAAAGCGGGCACGCTCACGCGACTCCAGCGCCGTACCATACTGCCCTGCCAGGTCGGCAAGTTGCCCGTCCGGCAGGACCGGGGTACCGGCGACGCCATCCTGCAGACCGGCCATAAAGCTGGTCTGATCTGCTGCAAGCCCCAGGGCGGTCTGGACGACCCGGGCCCGCCGCACCATGCCGGCGATTTGCCAACCGCTGACATACGCCTCTTTCTCCGCCGCGGTTTCCGGGGCGTGACGGGCCACCGGACTCGGCACAACCGGTGCAGGCGTCACCACAGCCGCTGCGGCGAGTGTAGCCGTGTCCGCCTTCAGGGCATCCCGCTCACTGGTCAGCGCCTCAGTACTTGCCGTCAGGTCAGTCACCGCCTGCTTCTGTTTCACCAACTCCTGCTTCACCCCTGCCAGTTCAGCAACCTGACTTTCCAGCGCCGCCAGGGAGGCCCCGCGGTCAGACAGTTCTTTCGTGAGACGCGCTACATTCCCCTCAGTTGCGCTGAGACCGGCCTGCGCCTCATCCCGCGCCTGCAGAGACTCCGCCGTGGCCTGTTTGGCCTGTGCCACCTGCGCCGTCGCGTCCCGGCGGGCATCATCCCGCTCGATCTCTGTCTGGGTGAGTTTTTCCTGTAGGCCGGCGAGTCGACGGTTCAGTCCGTCAACCGTTGCCTGCACCTCACCGGCAGCCACTACCCGCGCCTGACTCTGCGCAAGGGCGGCCCTGGCCTCTGCCAGCGCTGCCGTCAGGTGTTGCACGTCGGCATTATCGGGGGACGGGGCAGGTACCACCGAACGGGTAGTGTTCGGGGTGGCATTCGCCGCCGCGGCCACGGGTGCACCGGTCTTCCGGGCCGCAGGGCGGGTATTTATGCCCCCCCGCTGACCGCCAGTCACGTGCCTGTTTTTTGGTGGTGCAGGCGTGGCATGCCCCTCCGCCACCGGCGAGTCGGGCAGTTTCACATTCTGCAGACCGTCGAGGAAACTCCGGCCCTCCGGCGTGGCAGCCTGCCCGGGCAGACTCAGCCCGAGAAGGGCCGCCATCAGCCCGGTGGTGACCACTCCGGTGACCCGGCGTAACGTCAGCCATCCGTCAGTCACGACCGCCTCCGGTTGCCGGCACCTGCTTCTTCAGTACAGACAACAGCGCCTGCTCCACACTGTTGCACGCGTCGTTGACCGCATACTCGTACAACGGTGTCACGGTCGAGGCCGTCCCTGGCGAGAGCTTCTGCGCCATCGGCGTATAGGCCTGCGCGGCGCGGATGTTGCGATAGAGACCGGCGACCAGCGACTTCTGACTGGTATTACCCAGGCGCTGCAGTTGTTCGGCCTCGTACAGGCAGACCTCCATGGCCCCTCCGACGGTGGGGGTGCCCTCCACGAGGGATTCTTCGGTCCGCGGCTCCCCTGACATGGCCTCAGCCCGGACCACGGGCATTGACGGTGCATCCCCCCCCCCGGACGCAGACAGCGCGGGGACTGGCCCCTGGGCCCTTGTTGCGGGTCGATTAGCGCACCCGGTGGATGCGACCATCAGCAGCCCTGCAAGGCTAAATGCTAGGCAGCGCGATGCCGAGCGGTATTGTCGTTTCATAAACTTCATTCATCTCCTGTTGCTGATGTGGGGCCCCCCAGGACGCCACGCGGATAGTCGTGCGGTCCGGGAGCCGGCAGTAGGGCATGCCAGACTCACAATGCGGCGTATACGTCAAGCGTGATGCGCGTATCTGCTCTCCCCGGTATGGCGGCAGGTCGTGCGGCCACTGGCGTTACAGAGAGGTCCACGGATCCTATGGCAACTGCGCCCCCGTCGGTGTACGTCACTCCGTCTGCGGAGGTGAGTGATGTTGTTGAATTTGGGGCGACAGTTTTGTTGGTTGTTCTAACGTTTAGCCGGTAGTTGACAGAAGCATTGCTTGATGCAAACTCGGTCGGTTCTGCGACCGCGGGGTTCCCACGGGCGTTGAGGACGATCGTAGCCAGTTTGGAAACCTCGGAGCCGGTACAGCGGAGTTCGATGGTGGTGATTTGGGTGGGCGCGATCGACCCTCCTACGACACTGAAGGCATTTGACTCAACCGGATTGACCCAGGTTATGCTGGTTCCCGTCGGGATGGAGACGGAACATACTGAGGGTTCAGTGGGTTGTGACCCAAAGTAGATGTGCCCCTGGGCAGGGCCGAGCGTGGAGCACAGCCCCGAAAACAATGGGTTATGATAGTTATACGTCCCATCGCATGAACTAGTACTGGGACTCGGTGAGGCGTCGAACAAGGATTTGATATCGTGCAACGATGTTGAAACAATGACTCCCATCGATGCGGAGATGATTCCGGACCCCGGTCGCGCGTCTGATACTAGATACATTGCAATGTTATCGGTCCCGTTATTGCCGAGGTAGCCGACCGCGCCATCAGGTGAGGCCTGGTAGATTTCAGCAAGGGAGGCGGACCGCGACACCCACATTGTTCCGTCTGGGTTTGTCTTGCATGCGAGAAGCGCAATACCCCCTCCCTGCGCATCGGAGGCAGTGCCCACGGTGGTGGTGCTGGTGGCCCCGGAGCAGGAGAGACTAGCTGGGGTGAGTATGCGTGCGCCTACGTACATCGGGTCGCCGCTGTCGTACAGGTCTGTTGGAGGTAGTTGATTGATAGCGAGCTTCCGGCCGGCGTCATTCCATCCATCGAGGGTGGCACGTACATCTGTCTTTGTTATGAACAAGGGTTGACTGCGATTGCGAGCGTTGCTGGACGCTCCTGGCATGATGCTTCTAGCGCCGATCCAAAATGTCTGGTTCGGCGGGGCCCCTGTGCAACTCATGTATGACGATGGGATATTCATGGACCCCACGGTCGGGTAGGCAGGCCCGGCAGTGCTCCGGTTGGGGGCGAGCCGGACGGGCATGTACGAATTACTTGGTGGGATCCCCGTGGTGCAATACGGGTTGGCGGCCAGGGCTGACCCCGCCGGCGCGAATGATATGAGCAGGGCGATGTATGCGAAGCGTCGGTCCCGGTGGGTGATGAGCCCTGTAACGGCGCGGTGAGGGAAACGAATTTTGTCCAGCAAGATCCGTAAAAGGGTAAGTTGCATAAGTAACTGTTCCTCCAGATTGTCCATCGCTTCACATACGCCGACAGTCGCTGACGCAGCCACTCACGGCCACGCCAGACAGCCTGCTCATAAAGCCGCCGGCAACGCTCACGATGGTTGGCCAGTGCGCGTGGAGCTATTCCCGTTGCGCCTGAACCCGTAAATTGTATGCCCATCCAGTCAAAACCCCGGTCGGTACGACCGATAAACGTCTTGTCCGGATGCTGCCCGTATCCCCCTGATGCAAAAAACACATTCAGGTCACGCACCGCCCGCCGGAGTCGCCAGCGGGTCGGTGCAAATATCACAATGTCATCCATGTAGCGGACGTAGCGAATATCCCGCTGCGCCTCAAAATAGGTATCCATACTCAACAGACAGAACCCGGCCAGTAGAGGACTCAGCGCACATCCCCGGCAAATTCCCTTCACTGGCGTGTAAAACTCCACGCCGTCCTCCACGCTGTAGTGCAGGTACTGATACACCAGGTTCAGTAGCAGTGGGTCCTTCACATAGCGCTTAATTTGCCGCATCAGCGGCGCACGCCGGATATGGTCGTTAAATCCCCGGATATTTGTCCGGCAGACAAACTTCCACTGCCGCGTCTGCAGACTCCGGTGCATCCGCTGCACCGACAGCCTGCCCCCGCCATGGCCTTTATGGTGTTCGCACAGCGGATGCACCGGGAGAACGGCCTGTAACTGCAGAGCCACCCACTTCAGTACCACCGCATCCTGCGCTTCCCACATCACCTGCCTGCCCCGGCCCGCCCCGTCAGCAGCATCGGGCGTAACCGGTAATACCCTGCCAGTTCAGGCCGTAACCGTGCCCAGTGCCAGCGAAGATGCCAGATATCCGCATCCGCAGGCGCAGACCCGCGTTGCCGGCAGCACCAGAGGAATGCACTGTCCAGCACCGCATCCTGCCGGGCGCTCAGCATTATCAGCGGCAGACCACGTTATGCCTGACCACTAACTCGCCTTCCCCGCCCTGATAGTCCACCTGACACTGCTGGCCCGGGGCACTTCCCCATTTCACGGCCAACGTGCCTGCCGGCGGCATACCCGTCAGATACACACGCCCGCCATCACCCACGATACCCGTGGCCATCTGGTCGGAACTGTTCGCCAGACTCGCTATCGCACCAAACGGGACCGGTGACCCGTTATGTATCAGTTCCAGCAGAAGCTGGGTCCCGCTGCGGACCTCAAAATCAGCCATCACCACCGCGCCCCGGGTTGGGTAAACGTTCTTGCTGTTCTGCGTGATATCCACACCGTCCGGATAGGTCGACGGGTCAAGGCTGACGGTGTTTTTGCGGTAACTGGCCCCCTGCGGAAGTACCGCATAGCCACGGCTGTCGGTCTGGTCCATACCATTCACTTTTACGCCCGAGGCACCCGGAGCCTTCACCAGCACCGCGCCGTCACCCATCGAACGCGTCAACGTGATGCCGTGCTGATGGATAAGCACACCACCCGACACCCCGTAGTTGAAGTTGTCGTTATTGCTGCTCTGGCTGTAGCCCAGGTTGGAGTTCAGACGACTTCCCTGATAGTTCAGGGTGCCTGACGTACTGGACTGTGTTCCTGAATTCCCCCAGCCCTGGTTAAGTCCATAGCTGAGCTTGTTGTCCAGCACTGACCCGCTGACCCCTGCCTGCTGGGTAACGCGCCCCTCATTGTCATGTGTCATGCTCCAGTTTGATGACACATTCTGGAGCAGCGACTGATTACTGAAGATATTGAAAGGTACGGACATGCTGAGTGACAGCTGGCGGTTTTCCGGCCAGGATTTGTTCTCGTCCTGCATTCGGTCAATGTCGTAATTGAGGTTGAGCGACACACCCTTCACGTTGACACCGTATCCCACACGCAGGTTGTTACTTGTCCCGGTCCCGCTCCAGTAATCGGTACGGGTCCCCCCGACGGAAATGCTGCCAAGGTTTGCCGGAAGCTGCTGGTTAAGGTTCACCTGCCAGCTGCTGCGCTGACGGTCCATCGACCACGGCGCTGACCAGTCATTCAGCCGGTAACCCTGTGAGTTCGTGTCACCAAAGCTGTAATAGTTGCGGGTAGAATAGCGGTAAGCGGCCAGGTCCACGCTGGTCCCGGTCGTGACCATACTTTTGGAATACCGTATACGGTATGACGAACCGACCTCTTCATGGTCATTGCCGCCATCCGGGTCGCGAAGCTGTGCCCGGGCCCAGGTGGCATCCAGTGACAGCGCCCCCATCAGACCAAGGGAGAGTGCTGTCCCGGCCACACCGGACAGGTAGTTATCCGCCCCCAGTGCGCCACCATACAGCGTGACATCCCCGGGCAGACCGTAGACCACCGTTGCCATGCCGAAATTCGGCTCCCGGCTGCCATCGGTGACATTGCCCGCGTGGTACTTACCGAAGGTGAGTTCGTAGTCAAAACCACCCTGACGCTGCATCACCGGAAGGCTCGAATACGCCACCGTCGATATGTGCCGCGTCCCGTCTGCTTCCGTCACCACGACCTGCAGGTCACCGGTGTTCCCCATCTGCCCCATATCGCTAATACGAAACGGTCCCGGAGCCACATTGACCTGGTACAGGGTGTAACCGTTCTGCATCACCCTCACCACGGCGTTACTGTTCGCCGTACCGGTGATGACCGGAGAGAAACCGAGACGCGAGTTGGGCAGCATGCTGTCCTCAGACTTTATCTGCACCCCGCGAAAAGGTATCGAATCCAGAATATCGCCACCCGTTGACCCCTCTCCCGCCGTCATCTCGCTGCGCAGTGCCTGTATGTCACGCTGCACATACGTGTTTGACGTACGCCAGCTGCTTTGCGTCGGTACCGAGGTATGGTAATCACCATAACGTCCCTGGCCGGTCATGCGCTGGTCAGTTCGCGTGAACGACTGCGTGCTGCGAAGACGCCAGGGGCCGGCATTCAGACCATTATTAAAGCTGGCAAACTGGTTGCTGGTCCGAGTGCTGATACCGTTGCTGTCATACTTCCCCTCCCCGCCGTTGATACTGTAATTCGACATCAGGGCCGGTATTCCCTGCTCCCAGTTCGCGGGGTTCATATCCGGATCGAACCCCTGTTTCATCGACACCTGGGGGACACTGATATTCAGACGCTGGGATGAGGAATTAAACTCGCTTGTCGCCTGCGGAATGAGCGCCGACAGGGACGTCACCGGCATATCCTGAGGCTTGTCTTTCAGAGCCGGGACCGTTTCGGTATCCACCCCCCAGTTAGCCAGGTCGGCCACGGTCAGTTGTGGTACCACGGTCCCGTCCACTTCAATGAAGGTGAGGTTGCGGGTCTCCGTCAGCGTCTGGTTGACATAGACATCCACCAGGTAGCGTCCGGGCGCTACATAACCCTTATTTTCAAAGGCCGACAGGTCAACACCCTTCTGGGTGCCGCTGAGGAAGCCCGGGTCGAAGTATTCCCGCGCGAAAGCCGGTGCCGACATCAGTCCCAGCGCGCACAATACCGCCACTGACAACGGGGTGAGCGTGAGCGTCAGCCCTCGCCCTGTTCCGGACATCGGGTTAGAGACCCGTTTGGTGTTCATCTTTCTCTCCTGTTAACGTCCAGACAAGGGGACCACTGACAGTACGGGTCAGTGAAAATGTGTGTGATGACAAGGGTGAAACCCAGGCGGCACGGGCACTCTCCGGAATACGCTCCCCTCCGACACTCAGCGCAGCAAAGTGCACAAAGTAAGGCGTGGGGTTATTCACCTCGAGATTGTTGCCACGCGCGCGAAACGTCAGGGCTTTCGCCACCTGCCCGGGCACCGGTTCTGGCACCGTCTCCGGTCGCCAGAACAGCAACATGTTCATACGCAAAGCGAGCTGTATTCGTGAACCTCCGCCCTTCTTTCCTGCCTGTTCACTTTTTTCGCCCTCATCGGCAGCGTTCTGTGGCGGAACAGCCAGAACAGAGACCACCGCAGCCGATTCACGATCGGATGGCAGGCCGCTCCCGACCTGGCGCACGCGCAGGGCAGTCCGTCCGCTGGCTTCAAGCCGTGACAAGGGGGGGAGAACAACGAAAGGCGGTATGTTGCCAGCCCCTGACGCTGTACTCGCCCGCCCCGTTGCCGGATCGAACGCATTGATATTTCCCTGCAGCAGATAACTGGATGCGGACGGATTGACCACATTCACCACGACGCCGCCTTTACTGTCTTTCTGCGAATAACTCATCAACATCGGATAAAATGTCAGGCCACTTTTACTGACACCCTGACTATCTTTATTTATTCCGCCACTGCCTTCCCGTGCGAGGGTGTTATTTACAGGCGGAGTTAATTTTTCGTTTATTGATTTATCTTCATTCCCTGATGAATTAGCTTCATGGGCATTCTGAATCGTTAAATCACCCTGTGAAATATTACCAACAGGAGCAGAAAAAACCCGTTCAGGCCCTCCCCACCCAAAAAAAACAATGAGTGTAAATAATAAAAGACAGACATAACGGACGTCTCGCTCTTCACCGACGGGATGCTGCGGTCGTCCTTGTTTCTTATTCATTATGACCTCCAGAGCCGATAGCAGACACCATCCACCTGGACAGGCGAGTCCCGCACTGTCATTAAGTGATATCTGGTGCTTCTTATTTCATTGACTGAGCATTATGCGTAAATATCGTCACGCCAGTTTTTTAAACTGCTCTGTTATTTATTTTCCCCACAAATAAAATAACGCAAACAACACTGCCAATGGCGATTGTTATTTGACGAGAATTTTACATATGAAAAGCAGGCGCCCGGTATTTCCCCGGCAACATTACTGAATGTCGCCCTCAAATACGTTACTGTTTCCGCCAAAATCATTAATCATCGACCAGCTAACTTTCTTTCCCGTGCCAGCAAAGTCTTCACACCCGAGCGGAGCAAGCATGGAAGGCTGTCGGTTGAGATCCACACGCACACCATTAAACGCTAACGAGCCCAGGGAGAGATAATATCTAGTCAGGTTACAGGCCCGGATTTTCTCCCCGCGACCTGAAAACCGGACCTGCCGGAAGACCTTATCATCAGGCTCCCGCAGTACGGACGGGCGCCAGAACAGCTTGATGATACTTTCCATTCCTACCCGAAAGGATGCCGTATCCTCAGCATCAAACGAGGAGGAGGGAGGCACCATCAGGGCATGTACATACCAAACACTTTCACGGTCAGAAGGCAAAACGCTGAGGTCCCCAGCAGCCATAATACGCACCTGAGCCGAGGAGCCCGCCTCAAGGCGGAGCAATGGCGGCAGCACAATAAGCAGAGGTGCATCCTGCCCGTTTGCGGTCAATACCCGCACCTGAACCAGCCAGGGGTGCGTGGCTGAATTTCGTATTCCAAGCGGGGCTGCGCGTCTGTCATCACCCAGAATAATACGCGTCCGGCTCAGGGTGACGCCATCCGGCCTGGCGGCCAGAGCATTAAAACTTCCCATAACACAGAGCAGTACAGCAAAGAGTCCCGCACGCTGCCCTTGCCGTTTTTTTTTGTGCATCATGCCGTTTCCCTTTGTCTGCTCAGTGATACATAAAGGTGAAGCGAAGAGTGGCTCTGATACTCCCGGAGGTATATGCCCCACCTGCATACTGCATATCCACCAGGAAATTCTGCATGCCGTTAGTAACCGCCTGACTGTTGCCTGCCAGGTCCACCATCTGTTGATTTTTCAGCGCCTCTCCCGGGGCACCCGTATCAGGCTGATAGCGCACCCTAAAACCGATGGCGCCTTCCGATGTTGAACTGTCATCCCTGAAAAGGGTATCCGCCCCGGAGACAGGCGTATTGCCTGATATCTGGATTGCAGGCGTCTGACCGCTAATGGCTGAGTTTTCGCAGCCTGACAGGTTCAGGGAAATGGTTTTCGCGGCTACCCGCCCTATAACTCCCGCCTCCCTTAAATCCGATGCCCTGAGTGGCGCAAAATCCATGGTGTCCGGCGTCATTAGTGACATTTCACAGGTTTCCTGCTCCACCACCAGGCTCAGGTCCAGATTCACCGAACCGCCCGGCCTGTCCTCTGCCAGACAGATCTGTGCAATAAGCAAGGTAGCCATTCCGGCGATACACGCTACCCTGCGCTTCATGATACTGTCCCTGTAAAGGTGTCCACTGCGCCATAGTCGTTCACCACGCGCCATTTAACTTTTGCCTCCGGACTGACTCCGTCAACATCAATGTCCTCACTGGCAAACGGGGCCAGCATCAGCTCACGCTTGCGCGCATCACTTCCCATCACTTTCTTCATCCCCGCTTCTACCGACACAAAACTCATGTAGTATGGTGAAGGGTTAGCTAAGTGAAGTCCGCGAGGGGTCCGGGTTACTTTCAGAGCCGCCATACCGTCATGCCAGCGCATCACCAGTCCTGACGGACGGTAAATCAGCTTGATATTCAGCCCTACCCCCATTGACACATTGCCCTGTGCCGCCGAAGGCACAGTACTCTCAGGCGCCATTGACACACCGTCGCTGGAGGCTATTCCCTGTACAGACAGCCAGTTCAGGCTTTCCCGGTCTTTCGGGAGCGGTGTGGCTGTTTTAATAATGCGCAATTCATAGTTCCCTTTCGTCTCCAGCCTGAACAGCGGAGGAAGAACTTCAAACGCATCGCTTCTTTTTAAATCCATATCCTTCACTGAGGCCTGCACCAGGTAAGGTCTGTCGCCACTGCCATTCATAACACTGACACTGACGCTTTTTTCCTGTTCCGGATAAATGACCCGCGTAGCACCCAGCTGCACTCCGGCCCTGGCCGCCTGAGTACTGACAAGCGTCATCAGCAAGGCAAAAAAAACGTGTTTTTTCATATAAACTCAACCTCTAACTCACCCGGATGGACGTGGCCTCCCTGCCACCTGAGTGCATGCACACCCAGAAGCGTCCTGCATCAGAAATTAGTTATAGGAAAATTCAAACTTCAGGACGGCATTCGCAATTCCCGGCTGCGGTGTGGCAGAGGCTGATGCCAGGCCGACGCTGTAGGTGTAGTCTGTATTGGTCAGATCGGCAGGTGCTGCACCTTTAGCGCCAGTGTTTATAGTGCTCATGTTCCCAAGTAATGGTGTTGTAAGGCCTGAACCCTCAACAATCCCGATGGCCACTGGCGAGTTGGCATTCGTGTTAAAGAATGTATTACCCATTGCCGAGGTAACACCGGAGACACGAAGGGTCCCCTGGGAATCCGCATCAGCAGCCCCGGCACAGCCCGTCAGGCTGACCTTCACATCCTGCTGTTTGTACAGCGTATTTGCTGCTACGATTTCAGCAGGTTTAGCTTTCAGCGTTCCCGCAGGGAGGGTAGCCGGAACCGAAACATCACAGGTGACATTCAGAACCTGTCCGGACACAGTGAGTTCGTTACCGGCATGGGCCGCATTCATTCCGCCCATCACCATCATTGCCAGCAGACCCAGTTTCATTACTTTGTTTTTCATGTGGAGTTTCTCTAATTGGAGTTACGTTGCGTGCACCCATCGTCTGACACACATTTTTATCGCTGGTCACTGTCTAAAATTCGTACTGAAAAGAAGACATTTAGGACCATTTTGACTCCTTATTACGGGCGTCAGTGGTAATCACCAGTTAACAGATGACGAGCGAGGATTTACGCCAACATTGACGCCAAGATCAGAAGAAAAGACTTTCGAAATCGCACAACAGGAAAGGGGAAGGGGTCAAACGGGAGAGCGAACTTTTACGGTTACATGACAAAGTGATTAACCTGCTGAAATATCAGGATAACAGGGGAGTAACAGGTGTGATATATGTCGTTGTTTTACACATGGAAATAATTTGATGGGAAAATTCTTAATTTTTTTATTGAGGAAAAATTGGCCTGATCTATATTAGATAACAGTTTGGTCCTAAGTGTAACTTTTTCTGCTTATTTTTTAACCTCCACACTCCCTCGAATCGCCCCGCATTACTGGCCGTGTAACGCACGGTATGCCTGATGTTGCGATGTCCCAGATAGTCCTGAATCAGTCTCGTATCCACGCCTCGGTCCGCTAACGCAAATCCGCATGCATGTCGTAACATGTGCGGATGCGAACATACCGAAATTCCCGCTCTTTCCCCGAGGTCCTGAATAAGCTGATAAAGCCGTTGACGGCTCAGCGGCCCGCCCCGTTTTGACAGGAACAGCCAGTCGGTTTCTGACCCTTTGAGAGTCCTTCGGACCTTCAGCCAGGCCTTCAGGGCTTTTAACTCTTTGGCGAGCAGGGGATGGGTGGTGCTGAACCCCTGCTTGAGACGGTGGATGTACAGGCAGCCCTCCTGCATGTCGATGTCCGACAGCGTAAGATGGCGCGCCTCACTCACGCGAAATCCGTGCACAAAGCTCATCAGAATGAAGCAGTAGTCCCGCTCCGGTGAACTCCCGGCTTTTGCAGCCTCCAGCAGTTGTTCAACTTCGCCCTGTGTCAGGTATCGTCTTTGTTTGGTCATTTATCATTTCTCCAGAAGTATTGACGTGCAGCAATGCCGCACCCGGGCATTATTCACGCCCTTGCAGCCGGGCTCAAGCCCTGTCGCACTCTGGAGGGATTTGATGTGCGCTGACCATGAGATGTCTCCCAAAACCCAATTTAATCACTCAAAGAAGGACCAGGATAACAGGAACACCAGCCGGGATTTGACAGACTGAAAAATCATGACGACAGTCAGAATGACTCATACAGGCGGCTACCGCCCCTGTTCGCGATACCAGACATCGCGTTTTGCCCGCTTTTTTTGCGGGCTTTTTTTTTACCACGGGCCGGAAATGACGGCGTTCCGGGGAGGGCATGCTCCCCCCCGAAGCCAGACCCAGGCGTGAAAGTGCAATATCTGCGAACTGTGCTCCGTCAGGATTTCACGGTGCATGGATAAATGATTCACACCCTTTGCCCGGGGAGGACAGTATCCCTCAGGGTCGTAGAGCGTACAGGCGCACCTTTCACGCTACCCTGCAAGTTGTCCCGCAGCCGTAATTCATCTGCAAGTTCGCTTCTTCAATGCTGTAGATGCCGGTCAGGCAACGTGGACTGGACTTCACGCCCTGATAATGCTCGCTGCACCAGGCTTGCTTAATCATCCCGGCTAACGTTTCCGGGTCCTTGTAATCCCCCAGCCAGCACCAGGTATTTCGGTTCAGCAACACCAGCACGTGGTAATGTTTTTTCCCTTTGATTTCACCAAACTCTCGTGCCCAGACAAAACGCAGCGTGGTCGGCCAGACGCGTTTACCTTCACGCTGATGGCGCTTAAAGTACGCATTAATACGGGCTTTAAGGGCGTCGATAAACCGGGAGATAACAGCGGCATCGGTGGCCGCCGGTGTATCCGATAGACGGAGGTCAACGCGCAGTGCCAGTACGCGGGTGTAAGCGTTAAGTGCGCAATTGAAGGTATCGGCGATGCGTTGCTGCCAATAAGGGTCGTAGGTGTAACTCATTGAAATGGACTCCGTTGGGTTATCGTTCATAACCATTGCCGGTGCTGTAAAAAAGTACTTTCTGGCGTTCGTACAGTAACAACGCCACAGGCGTTCTCCAGGACGTTCAGCTAAATGTTGCATTTGTTATCATGACGCTGAATTTCCCTTTGCATACTGTCCCCTGAGCGTTCAGGAGGCTCAGGAGAAGGATATATTCCCGCATATGGGCAAGCGCCCTGTCGCGGAGGTCCTTCCTCTGGAGAGGCTGGAGGTTTTACGTCTGATTGAAAAGCGTGGCTCCCTAGAAAAATTACGCAAGGTCAGTCAGTACTGCAATCAGATCTTCCGCTACGCCATCACAACAGGACGTGCGACGATTTATCCAACAGCAGAACTTACCGGCACATTAACCGCGCCAAAGACTGAACACTTCCCGTAAGCGTATGCCGAGGACCGTATTGACAATGAGGGTTATTCCGCAGGTAGTGTGATGCGCTACGGCAGCAGCTCGCTGACCCGGTTTATCGGCCAGTCAGCGATAACATCAAGCACATGGTGAAGGTAGCGCTCCGGCTCAACACCGTTCAGTTTGCACGTCCCGATCAGGCTGTACAGCAACGCACCTCGCTCGCCTCCGTGATCCGACCCGAAGAACAGATATTTTTTTCGGCCCAGGCTGACCATCCGCAGGGCGTTTTCGTCCAGGTTGTTATCCGCTTTCGCCCAGCCATCCTCCGCACAGTACGTCAGTGCTGACCACCGGTTCAGGGTACCGCAGGATAACGCTTGCCGTACACTGGGAAGGAAGTCGGCTGACTCATAAAACGGTTCAAAGGCTGATGCAACAGTTGGCATTGACATCCTGTATCAGAAGAAAGAAATACACCTCTTACAAAAGCCGATACGGAAAAGCCGCCGGAAATGTTCTGAACCGCCAGTTCAACGCGGACAAACCCAACCAGAAGTAGGTAACGGGCTTGACGGAATTTAAAATTAGAGGGGAAAAGTTGTATTTATCCCCGGTCCTTGACCTATATAACGGAGAGATCGTCGCGTACCAAATGGAAGCTAGCCCGCGTCTGTCGATGGTGGACGATATGCTGGCTAAGGCGCTGTCAGTGTTGCGTGAAGGTGAATATCCGCTGCTGCGAAATCAAAATCGACAGATTAGCAGTACTCAAATAACAACTTGACTCTTAGAAGGGCGTCCAGGGTTGGCAGTATCAGATGGCGCCCTATCAGAAGCGGCTGAGGGACGCTGGGCTGAGACAGAACATGTCACGCAAAGGAAACTGCTATGACAATGCGGTGATAGAAAGCTTCTTTGGTACGCTGAAGGAGGAGTGACTGCGGCTGGAAGAGCATTGAAATATCAGTGAATTACGGGCAGGCATTGACGAATATATCGGCCATTACAACCATGAAAGAATCAAACAGAAACTAAAAGGCCTAAGTCCGGTAGAGTACCGAACCCAGGCCAAGTTAGCCGCCTGATATAAACCGTCCAACTTTATGGGTGCAGTTCATATATTGGCGGTTTTTTGTTTATACGTTACATGCACGCGTACTAATGTGCTTGTTTATTTCCGGGGTGAGACTTATCACGCAGATGAGCGGATATTGCCGGTGAGGTCACCACAAAATAATGCCGTGTCCGGCTGTCATCATGGGAACCATGAGCGGATTCCCGGGCAGTTATGGTCATCCTCTTCGGTTCAGAAGAAGATTCTCCCTCAAATGCTGAAGACGCCGTACATGACCAGTCAGGGTACGATATTGTCATATCTGGTGATGAACATACCCCTGGCTCTACGGAATAATGGACATTTTGACTATCCAGCCCGTTAATTTTTCCGTAAACACGATATTTAGCTCCTGTCTTAATTTCACCTTCTCCTGGCCTATCAATACTCATTACAGTCGTACCCACTTTTTCAGGTGCAACGGAAAAGGTCGTGGGCGCACTTTCATATACCGTACCACTCTCACCTACCGAGGAAACCGTAATCGTATATTCACCGGCAGGCTTGTTCACCTGACACCCCCAGGTCTGATAATCTGTATCAGAATCTGCTTCACACAGTGTTACTGCCGGATTCACCCCGGGTGTCGTTTCCTTCACCGTAATATGTGCTTTATCCTCATTCTGAATTGTTCCGCTCACCCAGAAATTGTTCTCATTGACTGGTGTTGTTTCTTCCGGCCAGAGAATTTTTATCGGACTATCCCCAACAGTAAAATGCCGGGAGATTACAGGGTTGTCTTTACTATTCGCGGCAGTATTACGCACAATGAGGGTATAGTCCCCTTTTACCGCCGGGTACAATTTACCGCCAACCGGGCATGACCAGTTTCCGGAGTTATTCGCCGTTGCCTGACAATCAGCGACATAACCAAGGCCGCCAACAGTCGCTACGCTCCCGGAGGGTGCACGACCACTGATAGTGTATTCACCTGAGATAACTTCATTTTCTTTTGGTGAGTCAACCGTAAAGTGAGGGGCAAGGGTATAGCTGCGTGAAATACTTTCCGATGTTTCGCTGTCAGACACCATTATCTGCGCAGTCTCCCGCTCCGTCACCTCATACGGTCCGCACGTCCACTCACCCGTTCGTGTATCTGCGAAAGTATGACACTCACCCGCGACCGGGATACCGGTCACATCAATACTGTGTCCCGGTTTACCCTTGCCGGTAATGCTGTAAATGTTCCGGGTCAATGTTTGACCGCCTGATGGCGACGTTACAGACAACGGGGTGGTCACCAGCGGGGAGACGGTATACGTGACGCTCTGGGTATCAGATTCAGCTCTGACGCCTGGCGTCATGACAACCTGAACCGTATATGTTCCCGGAGCAGCATGTTGAGTAGGGAAGGTCCAGTTGCCATTTTCGGCCACAGTGGTATAACACGCTGTCCCACAGGTTACATCGCCTGAGAAGGCTACCTGCGCACCGGGCTGTCCTGTCCCTGTCAGAGGGGATGAGGCATTGATAACCGTCTCACCTGGCGCCGGGCTGTATATGGTCAGCGGCTGAACGGACACCGTATAGTGACGTTCGGTGGTGACTCCGGTCAGTCCTCCCTGCGTAGCGGAAAGCGTGACAGGTCCGGTGACGGTGGGAGCCGGACAAGTCCAGTCACCATCTTCATTAGCGCCTGAACAGTTTTTTAATTGTCCAGAGCCATCTGCGATGACAGTCACAGTCTTATTGCGCACACTTCTGCCCTTAATTGTATAGGGCTGACCCCAAGGAATAACCTGCTGATCTTGAGGCTCGTCAATGATGACGGGATGGGCGAGTGACATAGTCCGGCTTCCAAGCTCTTTCCCATGTATATCTTTATTAACAACTTTCAGAATGTAACTGTCCAGCGGATCCTTAATAAGCCCAGCCAAATCTAACGCCCACTTGCCGTGGTCTTTCCAGTCAGGGGTTATATCATCAATAACCTTCCCCGCAACGGTAATGCCGACGGTTGCAATGGCACCACCGGCAGCACCAGCTGCTCCCGTCACACTGGTAAGACCTGCTGAAACGGTCCCTCCCACAGCGGCTGCTGAACTCAGCAAGGCCCCGTCTGCGGCTGTTGCAGGGAAAATGAGATAAGGAGGATTCGGCCCACTGTCTGCACCACCTTCACCGCCACCGGTTTTCCCGTCCCCCCCCCCGCCATTGCCGTCACCACCATTACCACCGTCTTCCAGCTCTTCATCGTCATGTTTCACCGTAAAAATACTGATTGCATTTGATACTTTCCCAGTGGACGTCGTCTGAGTGGCCGTTAACTGGTAGACCCCATCTTCAGGGGTAGCCTGCAAGCCACAGGTCCAGTGACCATCCTGCTGAACGGCGGCATTACATAGAGGACTTTGAATAATTGATGGAACAGAAGAAATAGAAACATCAATGGAAGCGTTAGGTTCCCCTGTACCGCTGACCATATACTCAGGAGCAACAGTAACCCAGTCATTTCCTGATTTATTATCTTTCAGCTCATCTCGGGAGCGCCCTGGATTATTAATACTTGGTTCAGAATACTTTTCCGCGCTGAAATTTACTGTTAAAAAATCTTTTGAGTAATATTCATTTCCTATTTTATTATCTCCATATATAATATTAGCAATATACTCATACAAACCATGAGTAGTTTCTTCCGGCAATGTCACCTTTCCACAGTCCCACCTACCAGAAGTTACTGTAGCCTTATCGTTAAATAATCTCCTCTGATTACTTTTTTCAAAAACATTACAATAAATATCACCACTTGCACTTACATTGATAGGACCATTTAATTTAATTTCATCACCTGATGAATATATGTGTTCTTTAATTGGACTGTCAACATTCAAACCAGTCCCCTCAATCGTATTCCAAGAATAATCCTCGCCCAAAATGCTGTTATCATCAGATGAGAAAAGGGAAACGAACACATATTGCTTGATATCTTTAAAGTAATGATTAACATTGAATGGACCTGCACTCCAGGTCCCATCATTATTAACACCGACCTTACTGGAAAGAACAAAAGAAGACTTATCATTACTTTCATCGTATAATCTAAATAAAACATACCCCTTTCCCTTAAAACCATTTCCTTTAGTAAAATTGCTCTCCCCTTTAACATACACTAGAGGTTTTTGTAACGTCCCTTCTTTAGGTGATGTTATTTTAATGACAGGAGTGGGGCTGTATTTAATATTAATATTAACTTTATCCATTGACAATATCTGTTTATCGTCATCACTATCATTTTCTTTAGTTCTTACTTCTATCGATACAGTTTTCTCTTGACCGGCGACCATCTCTTTTTTATCTACCGTCATGTGACAGGTAAACCTACCATTATCATCTAATTTCAACGCGGTAGTATAAGGTTCAGAATTTTTATCAACACAGGCTGGCCTATCTCCATCAAATCTGAATTCAACAATATGACCTGCCTCTCCTTCCACTTCAATGTTAAGGGGAATATTATCCTGACCGTACAGGGTACTACCAGGGATGGGGGATAGTATTTTTATGTCCTGAAAACCATTATTTAAATAAAAATCAACACAATCGCCATTGCAAAAATTTTCAGCAGAGAAATCTTTGGTTCTAATCAACTCGGCAACCAACTTAATTTTATCATTATAACTAACTGTATTTCCTTTTAAATCAGCATTACACTGCCAGGAGTTAGGCTCATTGTCTTTATCTATTACACCAACATTGTCCGCTGAATATTTACTACATACCTTCACAGGAGCCATCCCAATTGAACCATCATGTGGATTTCCCTTATATATTATTATTGACTCAGGTTTAGGACCGTACCCACTAAATTTCACGACATTACTACCATTAAGAACCAACCCATCACTTGGTGAATTAAAAAAAGACAGCCCCGTTACCGCTGAAATATGTTTAATTATATTTTTATTTAAGGCGGTAAAGGTATTTCTCGTTAACCCGTCACCATCATGCGCTACACCTACTACCTTTCCTGTTGATCTTACATTTTCATTCACATCTAATAAATCACCAGGGAAAGCACTAAATAAAAGTGGTCCTCCTGAGTCCCCATCGCTTGAGACTGCATCAAAATATTTACCAGTTATACCCGAGGTCCCGCCTTTCAGTTTTCTATATTCAAACTCATAAAGAAAACCATAATTTAAATCCCGATTTTCCTCAGCAGACACTTCCCTAGGCCTTTTAGTATTTCCATATCCCATTATCATACCTTTACGTGGTTTTTTGATAATAGCTTCAATCTCCTCAATCTCCTCAATCTCGTCAATCTCATCCCCGGCACCAGTCGAAATATGAAAAAGTGGGAATGAAGGTTTAACGCCGCTATCCTCAGAGAGTTTCAATACAACAACATCACCAATATAACCTCCAGTGACGTTCGCGGTATAATATTTATCAGGAGGTGTTTTGCTATCCTTCGCCCCTCCTCCCCCAACGTATACCCACACGGTTTTAAAACCTTTGTCAAAATTGTTTCTATCATTCGCAGCACAATGTGCCGCTGTTAGAACATACATGCCAGATAAAAACTCACCAGTACAAGTTTGTCTATGCTTGTCATCAGCGATTCCAGCTATCCAGTTTGGGGCTTTCCCGGGGTACTGCATGGGGCCATTTATGGAGTAAATATCGTTACTCACTTTTGCAGATGAAGGTGACGAATGTGCTGATACACTGGTTGCAGCAATAAATGAAGTCATCACCGCAATACCAGGAAAAAACCATCGTTTCAACGTTAATATTTTCATTTGTTATCCTTGCTGTTACTTGAAATTACATCCTTTTTGCACAATCCAGTATTCGCGCTGTCTGCTGGTGACCTTTTATTAATAACGCTAACCTCCCGGCACAGCGAATTAACAAGCGTGCCATTGATTTTTCCCGTCGCCGTAATGGCATAGCGGGCCGCACCACTGTCAGGAACGTGGATACCCCACTGGCCAGTGCTGTCCACTTTCGTTTTTATGACCGTCCAGTCATCAATCCTCACCTCCACGTCAGCACCCGGCTCACCACTCCCACCGACAGGATAACGGGTATTCTCCAGTACGCTCCCGCCTTCTGCGGGAGTGGTCATAGTGAGCGGTCTGGCCACCGAGAAATCATGACTGTCCTGCCCAAATGCCTGGCCATTTATCATTTGCATCACCGTAACGGTATGCTTCCCTGTGGCATCTTTAATATTTAAAGTACAGGTAAAACGCCCTTCTTTGGTTACCGTGCCCGGTAAGGTGCCGGGATGTCCATCCAGTTGACAAACTACGGTCGCGGAGAGTTCAGCTTTTCCGGTAACGGTCAGTGTATCGGCAGGCGGCAGCAACTGATTATTTGCTGGATAGTCAATAATCACAGGGGTAGCGGCATCAACAATGAAATTGTTAGTTTCGTCATATGACTCTGGAGCACTAGCACCACCAGGCTTACCTCCCGTTGCCGTGACTGTAATGGTATGAGCGCCAGGAAGATATTGACCAGGCTCTCCCTGCCATGTCCCATGATCTAAACTGGCTAACTGGTTGGCACCACTATCAATTCGGTATTGAACTGTGAGACCGCCGTCCACATTACCAGCGGGAGTTATATAATCTGACACCGAGTAATGCGCGCCCTCTTTAGGTATATTTATCGTTAATCTAACATCTTGAGCTTTTGTATATACGCCAACCATTGCAGTTGAATCCGGAAAATCATCCAGATGCTGTATGACATTGAAATCATATATTCCAGACGAGTCGGGCAAAGACACATCTACACTCCAGTTCTTAAGGTGACTGGCTGGGATTTTTCCTTTAGTACATGGCTGTCCCTTATCAGAGCATAAGCTATAATCCAGGTGACTTCCAAGGCTTGCTATTCCATCAAATGAATATGAGCCTGTGTCAGGTTGACCTGCTGGATTAACAGTTACCCCTCTGGCAATGGATATTTTTCTCATATCCTGAGCGGGAGGATTGACAACATCCTTATAACGCGCATAAATGTTAACATCCTTTGTTATCGAACCGTCAGGTTTCAGTAATAAATTCGTCGAAATTGAACCAGACCACTTTCCATCAGCCCCCACAGTCACGACTGTAGCAGAACCACCATCGTAGCCATATTCAATTTTTTTTTCAGGCTCAGCTGTGCCTGAAACATCTACCCCCATCCCTTCAAACGTAATTAAATGCGCATTTTCTTTCGGGTTGATTAATTTAATATCTGCCACTGGGTCATTTATTGTGAATGTCCACTCCTCATTGTTTTTATCACTCCAATATATATTATCATTATCTTCCCACTGAACCACTTTAGAAAATGGCCCCATACAATTCTGACCTCGTATAGAATTACAAGAAGCCGTAATATAATATGGAAGGTCACCATCTTTATAATCACTCGGCAATGGGTCTTTCGTGTCGTCCGTGGGAGCGTCATTAATTTCTTCAGCATAAAACAATGCATCATTATAATGGTCGCATTCCGTGCCACCGAAAACAATTTTGCACATAACTGGTTTCGTAGCCATCCCAAGGTTCTCTGTGCGACTTTCTTTATTAACTATCGATGTTACTTTGAATGTCAACCACGCCGTGTAAACGTAGTCCGGTTCAACCCAGCCACATCTGTCATGAAAAAGGGATGACTTAACGTCCCAAGAAATGATTTTTTTATTTCCTGGAGGGATATTAACATTATCATAACCAGGAGACGTACATCGTCCCAAAAAATTACTCAATGTGATGGTGTTATGACTATTATTAACAATATTAATATCGCGAGATGCATATGCATCGCCCCCATAAGATAATAGAATAAAAAAAAATAAAGCGCTGTCTATTTTCACCCTTGAAAATACTGAAACACTTGACAATAAAAATTCAAAAAGAAACCTCATCCGTTTTATGAGAGATATAATAGAAGTACTTAAATAATAATCCATTTTAATTTTCAACCGGCCTTACCTCTTGATAGTGCATTGAACAAAAAAACTCGGGCATATCCTGCAACGGCATCCAGAGCGGACGCTCCATGGAACCATCACGCTTCTTGTTCCTAATGTTCTGCGTCGTCAAGATCCTATTCCATCGAGTTGTCTCATCTCATGTTGAAGGATGTAGGGATAGCCATGATTATTCCCTTAGCTCTGGCTTCATGTGAGTCATTTCTTAGTCACGTTGAACGCTCTGCCTGTTACGTACCTCGCAACCTTACATGTAGCCATACGTCATTTTTGTGATCTGAGAAAATGACATGCAGTATTTCCCTGGCAGGAGCAGGATGCTCCGAACGGAAAATTACACTCACAAGGAAACAATGTTAACAATACGTTTCAGTTGAATGCTACATGTTATAAATCGGATATTTAATAACAGACTGGCCGGTTTTCAGGAGAACGGTTTTGGCGACCTGCAAGTGATTATGATGCTTACAGAATTAATACCTCGAAGATATATTGTCTTCTTGCCGAGAAACACCATCAGTATCAGTCCCGTCAGCAACAGAGCGGCGTTAAGTACGAACTGAAGACACCTTGCGATACGAGCGGGTACAGCATGAAAAAATCATTCTGCATTTATCCTCCCAGTCACCTCAATCACGCCCCACGCCAGCTGAGGCACTCTACATCAGCGATAACAGACTCAGTGCACGAGTATCTGATGAAGAGGCAGCGCAGCATGCAATCCTGGCGCAACAGGCATAGTTAACCATTCAACTGAGCACGAACAAACAGCGGTCAATAGAAGTGCCGGTGCTCATGTAAATGGGCTCTCCGGTCGCTCAGGGTAATCCCTTCATCGCAGACCGGAAACCCGGTATGGCCGTCACCGTGGCATCAGGCCCCATTACAACATCAGTGTCACCGGCTCTGTCTTGCTGGCCGAGTGGCGGTCGGTGTCTCCTTAACACAGTGCGAATAGTACGCACGGGAGATTAACCCCCCGCAAGAACTGATGGTTAACAATGTATTTCAACTAAATGCTGAATGTTAAATGATTGAGGGGTTTTATAACGAGCGGTATTATAAACAGGATGACGTTAATGTAGCGAGTAAAGGCATGGTAACCATCACGCTAACACTTTACACGCCGTCGCAACGGTAAACCGAAACCCGGCGGTTTGTTCCGGTGAACGTGTCAAAGATGTCAACTTCTGAGGTTGAAATCACCATCCCGGCCCTTCGAAGTCGCAGTACATCCGCCGCCATACGCTGGCAACCGAACCAGAAGAGAGAGCATCCAGTGCCGTCATCGCCAGTCCCGATGCAAGTGCCAGCCGGATACGCTCACGTGGCGATTTCACCTCTTTTACGATCTGCTGAAAGGGGGCAGCCGAAACGCTATCCGGGCTCACACGCCGTATGCGGGTCACCAGACCTGTGGTAATGGGCCGCTCTAACTGGTTGTTCGCGGGTTCACTGGCGGCAGGCGTTCGCGCCGCGCAGATCATGAGTCTGCTGGAAACGGCGAAAATGAACGGTCTGGAGCCGCATGCGTGGCTGACCGACGTACTGACACGTCTGCCTGAGTGCCCGAAGGAGCGACTGGCAGAGCTGTTGCCTCTTGAGGAGTTTACCTTCTCCGGCCCGGGAACACCTGCCGTCAGGTGTTCCCGGGCCGGGCCAGAACCTGCAGTAGTGTGTTGAGCGCCTGACGACACGAAACTCGCAAAACCAGTAACCACGAGAGCTGACAAAGAGTCAGTACCAGAGTCCCCCGGGTGCCATTACCCTTGTCAGTACTTCATCACCTGCCTCAGCTCCCCATGTCAGTACTTCGCGACCTGACACGATCACCCGACTCAGTGCTTCAGTGTCTGACCTCCGTACCTGCCACCCTGGCGATCGCCACGGCACAATGCAATGGAACAAAACCCTATCGCCTGGCTGTGCTCATTCGCATACACCACTTTTGACACACACTAAAAAAACGCGTCAATATGAGTTCGCCGGAACCTTACCCTTTAGAGCGTACCCCGTGCAGCCCTTTGATCCTTGATTGCCCGTTAATTCGGGCTTTTTTTGCTCATAGACGGGACGTAGCATCGAGTCTGTCAGGGTAGGTTTATTGAACAGGGTTACGGCGGGTTATACGATAGGTGAATAGCATCATCCCCAACGTGGCGACACGCAGGGATGATGTCTACATCAGGTTAGGATTGATCGATGTAAACCGTCCAGGTAAACGTGAACTGATCCCCGCCGGAGCCGAGCTGAGGACTAGGTACCCCATCAAAATTCTCGGGATCTGTGGCAATCAGAGCACCAAAGCCCAGTTTGGCCGATTTGTATACCTCTTCCGTAGCGGAAGAGGAAAAACTCCCGGGGTTACCCGCACTGTCAACCAGCAATGCGCCGCCAGCCACCACATATTCATCCGTCATGAATATATATTCCCCGTCACCCACGCCCGGTGCATCAATAGGGCTATTGGCCATTTTCTGAGCGGCATTGCTAAATATAACTTCATCAGTATCACCTGGATTCGGGCCATCCCAGGAAATTACCCCTGCCCCTTGGGTGCCACCTGCCTCATCGATATAGAATTTTGCATCCGCCAGCAGAGGCAAAATACGCCAGAAAGCCCCCTGCGACCCCGTGTTAGCTCTGAAAACGGTGATATCATCCGGAGTGGTTAGCCTGGCCATCCCCGTTCCCACCTCGGTTTTGAGCTGAATTTTATTAAGGTTGCAGCTCGCCCCACCTTCAGCCCTCACGGTAACGTACGCAGGCGCAGTATTACTCGTCAGCACAGCATTCCCCTTCCCTTCACTATCACGCGTCCAGGTCATCTGCATGTTATGATCAGGCGGCGAGACCTGGAAGCCGCAGACATCGGTTGACACAACGCTTACCGAGGCAGTGATGTCGGCACTGTTTCCCGCCAGCGCGACGCTGGGCCCCGCCAACATCAGGCAGAGGCTGCTGACTCGTAGCAGGAAAACTCCCGATGAGGGTGCTTTATATTTTTTCATAGTGTAATTCCTACGTTGTTATTAATCGCCATAGAGATAAATACCGTTTCCGGCTTTTTTATAACTGACCGATTGACTATTTTTGCCGTGTTTACCCTCCTGTATTGATGAAAAGTTCGTGGTTGATTGCCCGTCACCCGAACCCTCTCCTACAGGGCGAGGGTTCGGGTGACGGGCATTCGTTAACCAAAGAGGATCTTCGAGGATCTTCATGGTGTTTATTACAGGAATATCCCCACATTCAACGCACTGAATTGGGGCTACCCGTTAGCGCCACGAAATTTGCAGCGTAAAAGCAGACTCCAGCGGCCCCTGTTCTTTATCACTCCCTCGCGTGAGATCCGGGTGCAGTTGCACATTAAACGGAATAGCCAGCACCTGATTATCTTGCAGCGGTTGTTTCAGGTCATACCAGTAGTTCACCTGCGCCAGGCTGAAATACCGCTCATCGCCATTGCCGGCCGGCTGTTTATCCGCCTCGGTGGCGGGTGAGTCCATTGCCAGTTGCAAAGGCCAGGGGGTTTGCGTTTCCTCATCCGCCGGGCCAATGGTGTAATACCAATGGCGGTTACGCGCGTGCGATTGTTTTTCCAGTAGCGCCCCTCTCACCGGGTTATCCGGCCAATGCTCGGCCTTGAACATCACCCCAATACCGTCGACCTCGCACTGGCTCAGGGTCAGTTGCAACGTCTGTATGACGGGGGCTCCGTTGCTGCGCGAGAAAAGCAAATGGCTATTTTCCAGCGTGACCGTGCAGGAAGGCGCAGTCACGGTGCCGTTGAGGGTGATGTCCTGCGCGGCAAGCGAGGTCTCTGCCCCGGCTCTTGCCGCGCCCGCGATCAGATAGGCGATAAGCAGGGTGCCCAGCAGCAACCCGCATGTCACGGCGGATACCGATTGCCGCAGCTGCACCTGCTGTGGGTGTTTGCCTGAGTGCATCACGTTACCCTCCTGCCATAAGGATCAGTCATACGACACCTGGTACAGCCCTTTTGCCGTGATCTTGCCGGCGGTAATGGCCTGTTCATTCAGTGGGCGGGCATAGAACGCCTGTAATGCCACCGTGATCCCCTGCGTTAATGCATTACCCGTGTCCGTCGGCTGCGGATTTTCCAGCTCCAACGGCACATTGCGGTCCCAGTGCACCACCCCGTATTGAGTGCGCCCAAAGGCGTTGGCGTCATATTTCAGCAAAAATCCGGTGCCAGTTTCTTGCCCGGTTTCATCCCGTGCCGTCAGGATGGTGGCAGGCCCTGCCTGCGAGTCCGTCACGCTGCCCAGCGGCAAAAACCGGATGCGCAGATGCCGGGTATTCTCCGAGCAGTTGGCCACCACTAACTGTGGCAGGGATGTCTGTGAGTCCGTATAGCCCCCCGGCTGCACATTGCGCTTCAGCCATACCTGGCTGATTTCAGGGAGTTGAAAATTCAGGCTGGCCGCCGAGGTGGTGCAGGTTGGCACACGAAGGTCCGCCGACACCCTGACGGTGTCCTGCTGGCGGTATTTCACCTGCCCATCGGGCGCGGTAAAGGTCGTGGTGCGGATAAACTCCGCCGCCGGTAAATCCGCCAGACCTGCACCGGTATCCCTTCCCAGGCGTACCAACCCCACGGTCAGTTCGCCCTCCTCGGGTAACCGCATGCCGTTGCCCTGCTTTTCCTGCCGCTCCTGCGTCGCAGTCTGTATCCCGATGCCAATGCCGGTTACCCCACTGTGGAACACGTACCAGCCCTGTTCTGCCCGGCTGTTATCCCGGTCCGGGTGCATCTGCGACAATCGCCACGCCCGCGTCCAGGTATCCTCGTCGGTGCAGGTGTCGCACTGCACGTCAGGCAGCCGAACCTGCTGCGAGACAAACGCTACTTGGGGATTGACCGGCGTATCCGGTGTCAGGGTGCGGACACCGAAGGTCACCGCAACCGGCGTGCTCCTATGGGTGATGCCCCTATCGGCCTGCACTGACAAGGCAGCCAGCAGCAGCGCGATACCATAGACGCCGGGCCGCCGATTAATGCTGATTGTTGCGTTCATCTACCTACTCCTTGCGAGTCACCGGATGGAACCGTTATCAGTGACATCCCCCCAAGACCGTTGCCAACTTTTGCGGGTCGGCCGTATCCGGCAAGGCATAGCGGGCGGTGCACTGTTCATCCTTGCCCTCCCCCCAGTTCGCGGTCACCCTGCCTTTTGGCGGCATACCGGCGAGATAAACCTGCCCGGCTTCGCCCACAATCCCGGTGACGGGAAGCGTACCGTCACCGTCCTGCATCAGTGTCACCGTTGACCCAAACGGGACGTCCCCCTTATCCCACAGCAAGTTCAGCATCAGGCGGTAGCCTTTATTGCTCTTGAACGGCACGGCGACCAACGCCCCACGGGTTGGCACCACATTCTTGCTCGACGCATCCAGTTCCACGTTGCCAGGCACGCTCGCCATGTCCACGTAGATCCGGTTCATGTCATACGGCGTCAACCCGCTCACCAGTGCATACCCTCGCCAGTCCGTCACGGCATTATTGACGTTAAGCCCGCCGACACCCGGCACCGCGACCAGCGCATTGCCCCCGCCCAGTGCCAACGGTTGGCCCAGCGTGACACCGTGAGGATGAAGAGCCAGCCCACCACTGGCCCCGTACGAAAGGCTGTTACTGCCGGCACCGTAGCTGTAGCCACCATTGACCGAGCCGTAACGCCCGTTGTAACCTAGGCTGGTATTACCCGTCTGGTTACCGGTCAGCCCTTGTGACGCGGAATATGACAGTGCCCCTTTCAGTGCCGAACCGTTGATACCCGCCTGCTGGCTAACTTCACCGTTATTGCGGGTCAACGAATAGGTCCCGTTGACATTGTGGGTTTTCAGCCATTTCCCCAGCGGTATTGAGAGGCTCAACCCGACGGTTCTGTCCGTACGGTTTTCATTGGAGCCCTGGCCGCTGTCATCATCCCCGTACCGGCTATCAGTGCCGTTATAGGTGCTGATCCCCAGGGACAGGCCGATACCGACATCCTTGACCGTGGTGTTATAGCTGAGTGACAGGTTGTTTTGCACCGCAGAGCTCCCCAAGGTGGTGGAACACCCACTGCTCAACGACAGGCTGCCCCAGGTACCCATGGATTGGGACAGCGACAGGGTGTAGCTATCGCGCGTGCCATTTCTCTGCCGGTTTTCATCCCCTTCCTGCCGGGGTTTCATCATCAACAGTTCGCTATAGTTGTAAAAATCCCGCGTCTGGCTGTGGCTCCAGGAGGCCCCCACAGAGGTATTGCCAAAACTGCGCGACCAGCTCAGTGCATGAAGGATACCGGTCGCCGTACCGCGCTCGCCCGGCACCACCGACAGCTCGGCCCGTGACGTGTTTAGGATGTAACTCACCGCCCCCCACAGCCCGGCATACACACTGGTACCGGCTGCCACCGCCTGATAATTCTTCGAGAGCAGCGCCCCACCGTTCAACGTGGTATTGGCCCAAGAGCCCCAGGACACACCCGCTTGCGCAAATCTGTCATCAACATATCCGACTCCGTGGGTGGCTTTGCCCGCCGAGGTACTCCAGGTCAGGCCCCCCTGTCTCAGCAGGGCACCGCTTTGGGCCTGCACCATGGTGAAATGCCGGGTTGTGCCATCGGCTTCGCGTATTTCCACATCCACATCACCATTCCCGCTGCGATTAAAATCTGTCAGGGAGAACGGCCCCTGCGGCACGTTCTGCTGGTACACCACGTTGCCGTACTGGCGAACGGTGACCGTCGACGGTGAGTTGGCCATTCCGGTAATGGCCGGGCTGTAGGTGGTGAACTTGGGATCCAGCATCGCGTCATCTGAATCCAGCTTCACACCGGAAAACGGCACCGAGCTCACACCACCGCCCGAAGACGTGGTATTCCCTGCGGTAAATTGCCCGCCTCCCCAGGCGGAAAAATCACGCTGAGCATAAGTCTGGGCAGCATTCCATTGCGTGTTTCCCCCCTGGTTCTTGTGCGCGGTCAGGTCATTGCGAATACGCCAGCCCACCAGATTCATCTGCCCGTTAACCCCCAGATAATCGCTGCCGGTTTTCCTGCCCCCATTTTGCTGTTGGCTGCCGCTGTAGGTGTAATTCATCAGCAAGGCATGCATGCCCTGATCCCACCGTTGTGGGGAGGTTCTCAGCCGTGATGCGGACCCCAGAAACGCCTGCGGTACGGTCAGCGTTAATCGCTGTTTATTGAAATCAAACTGTTCGTTGGCGAAAGGCACCATGGCGGCCACGCCGCCCACCGGGCAACCGGTCTCTTCCCCCTCAGGATTGCCCACTGTCGCGTCCGTTTCCGTGGCTTGCCGGGCGGCAATAATGCCCCACCATTGCGCTATCTGTTGCGCGTTGACGCAGGCATAGAGTTTTCCCGGGTGATCGGGCCATGAGCGGAAATTCACCATTCGACCGTCATCGACCACGTTGCCATTCACCCAGACCTGGACGGCATAGCGGCCCGGCAGCATCCCCCCTTTGCGGGCAAAATAGGTCAGATCAACATGCGCCTGCTGCTTACCTGCGCCCACCGTCAGGAAGTCGCTGTCAAAACTCAACGCGGGCTCCTCATCCGTTTTGCCCTTCAGGGCTGACGTGGCATCCACACCCGGCATGCCCATCCCCTCAGCGGCCACGCTGTGTTGCTGACCCACCGCGATAAGCACCATCCCCAAGACACAGGCAGAAAGCGCCCTCATGGCAAATCCCGATATCACCCGCGGTAGCCTTTTCATGGCACGCTCTTGATGGCTGTTTATGGTTCACCGACCTTCCCGCGGGTATTGGCTCAAAACGATTTGCTGAGTTTCGCGGTCGTCATGCCCCGATCGTCCACGGTGGTGTAACTGAGCGTGCCGTGTGCCGCAGAGGCGACGAGCCTGAGCTCACCAAACGGGAGCACCATGGTGTCTTTGGGGGCTTTCGCAGGCTTACCGTTCAGTTGCAATTGCGTCATCGTCACAAAATACGGCGTCGGGTTTTTCACCACGATGTCCTTACCGGACGACGCAACCGTCAGTTTTTCGGGTGCCTGTTTCACTGCAACGGGATCGTCAATGGCCGCCGGGCGGTAGAACAGCTTGATGCGCGTGTTCACCGCAAATTGCAGCCCGCTCTGCACCGACTTCTGGTAGCTTTTCTCACCCTTTTTCGGTGGGATCGCTAGGTTATTCAGGTAATACACCGACTCACGATCCGCCGGCAGGTTCTCGACCAGCTTGTTCACTCGTAGCTGGACCGCGTTTTGTGGATCAAGCCGATACAGCGGTGGGGTAACGGCAAACGGCATGGTCTGGCTGCCGCTCTCTTCACCCGATTTATCTTCGCTGTCCCCGTAAGGGGAGATCCAGAAACGCATCAGCCAGACATCGGCCGCCGAGGAGTTGGTCACCGTCATGGAGGCCGCCTCTTTGCCGCCCTCAAAAACCAGGCGTGTCCCCCCCAGTGAGATCCCCCCTTTGTTGTCGGCAGCCTGAATGCTTGCCGCACTACACAGGATCAGCGCCGCCAGCAGAACGGGTAGATACCGCGGTTTTTTGTTGATTTCAAACGTGCTCATTGGTTATTTCTCTCCAGAAAACGGGGCGTTTGCATGACGTCAATGTTCCCAATACTTGCCAGTTCAGCCGACTCATTCCCCCTCACCCCACCCCTCTCCGATAGGGAGAGGGAACTGGCACAGAATGTTTGATTGGCCTGTGCGGCTCCAGGCAATGTGGATCCCAGTCGGGCTACTTGACCTCTTCTATCTCGCCCGGTTTCCACGTCTTGTCGAACCAGGACTCCAGCGGGCCGTAAAGCCGGAAGATGGTGAACCAGCCTTTGCCTGGAACCGTCTGCATCCAGTTAGCGTCCTTACCTTGAGGCGGCGTCGGCCCGAAGAACAGATCGACCGATCCGTCAGCATTGGCGATCAGCGGGTCACGCTTGTTATTCTTGCCTGGGAACGGTTGCGAGGTCTGTAGCTCGGAACGGGTCTGCGGGTCATAGAGCACTACCGACCAAAAGTCTTTGGCCGGTACATTTTTGGGAATGTTAAGCCGGTAGTTCTTCGCACCGTCGAACGGTTCACCCGCCGAGTCGGCGCTGGTAATGGCATACTGCGACCCCTTGCCAACCAGTTTTGCTGCCATCGCTGGCGTATTGACGGTGGCCATGTAGAAGAAGCTGGTACGAGCATCGAGATCGCGGCCCGCAAGACCGTCACCGCCGAGCCAGCGATAATCGCCACCGATAAAGCTGGCCCGCCACTGGCTATTGGGGTACAGCTGGGAGCGAGGGTCACGGCTGCGGAAACTGATGGCTCTGGCCGTGGCGTTACCGGCAGCGACCGCGTGGGTGAGAATTTTCGTCATCCGCTCATCTGGCGCAAATGTCTCGCCCTTGCGTATACCAATGGAGGCGGCCAGCCCGCGCAGTTCGGGATCGATAAAGCCGACAGGCTCTTTCTGGATGACGTGGTCGAGTTCTTTGTAGAAGACGAAGTTATTGGCATGCACCGTGTTAAAGGCCTGCCGCGAGGAGTTGATGAACTCCATCTTCGGCGGATTGTGTACCTTGCTCAGCGAATAGACTTTGAAACCGTCGCGGAACATCTTTGAGGCCGCGTCAGGTTTTCCATCCACCAAAAATCCGCGCAGTACCACGATGTTCACATAGGAAGGCGAACGTGAAATGTAGTATTCGCCGCCATGCTTCACGTCCTTAGGTAACGTCCCTTTATAGTCGGCAGGAACAATCAGGTACTTGCCCCCTTTGCCACGATCCGGACCGAGTACGCCCATATCGACCACAAAGCGGAAGAAGGCATCGTTGACCGTACCTGGCCCACTGCCTGGCGGTACCTCGACCACCGTCGGGCCGTCGGTTTCCAGGTCAAGGATGGCGAAGGCGTAGACCGTATCGGTATTGGCGGTCAGCAACAGCGGGTTGGAGTCGGCCAGTTGATCGTATATTGTGGCCTGGCTGCTCTTGGTGGCCCCAAGCTCGACGTTGCCGCGGCGGATGGCTTCGATGCTCGCGGCCGGCATCAGGCTGAGAAACACCTCCACGCCACGCAGGAAATCGAGGTTATCGAACGCCAGTTGGGCCGTCGCTTTGGTCGGCACGCCGTCGATAAAATCCAGATTGCCGATCCGGGTTGGGATGGTGACCGGGGTCAGGACATTTTGTGGGATAGCGGTATTATACCCCGGAGTGGGTGCCGCCTCTGTCGCCGTGGATTGTGCATGGGCACCCGGCGCGCAAAGCGCGCCCAGGAGTGCGGTGGTAATCAGGCCCTGGTAACGATTGAAAGTCATAAGTTTCTCCATCTTGTTGTTATAGGAAACTTACGAGAGCGGGCTTCACGGTTCCCGGCCCTTGATTTGCCGAACTGTCGTATGCCATTTCCTTCTCTCACCCCCGCCATGCAGTGGCTCTAGCCGTAACGCTCCCCTGATGGTAAGCACGTTCTCAACGGGTTTTGCTGCGGCAAAGTGTCTTTATGTAAATAAAACCCTCCAAAAGTAATAGTTATTTTCATGGCACTGCAAAAATTGTCATTTCAGCACCACACCAGGCCACGGAGAGGGCGAAATACGAAGGGGATCACCACCGCCAATGCCCGCTATGACGGGATGTCAATTTTGTGATAACAAAGAGGGAGGGAATAAGATAAATCCGATGAAACAACGGATCACCCTGCTTGACCGGCGCTTTCCACCGGGCCAAAGCCATCATGTCACCGTTGAACGATTTGCGCAGGGACTCCTATGAACACTGCTGTAACCGCAGTCGCGGAAAACGAATACCCACACATAACCCGGCAGCGTACCGTATTAAGCGTGCGTAACCTGAGCAAAGCCTAGCGCGGGCAGGCGCCCATTCTGAACAACCTTAACCTTGAACTTAATGCCGGAGAACTGACGGGCGTTATTGGCCGATCGGGGGTGGGTAAATCGACCCTGCTGCACATCCTCCTGAACGGCACCCTCCCTGCCAGTGGGGGAGCCATCCTCAGTTATCCAGAACACGGGAAGCCATTGGATATTGCCCAATTAACCGGCTGCGCCCTGAATGCCTGGCGCAGCCGGTGCGGCATGATTTTTCATGATTATTGCCTGGTTCCGCGCCTGGATGTCCTGCTTTGTCGCTTGAGCCAGACATCCATGCTCAGATCCTTGTTCAAGGTCTTCCCTAAGGCTGACCAAATGCGCGCCATTGCGCTGTTGGAGTGGATGGATTTACTGTAGCAGGCATTGCAGCGCGCTGAAAACCTCTCCGGCGGGCAGGATTGTCTGTCTGATGCAAAAAACCATCACCGGACTTACCCGGGGAGCGTGTTACAGCAGTAGTTCATCTGCCAGTTCGCCTCTTCGGTGCTGAAGATACCGGTCAGGCACCGTGGACAGGACTTCACGCCCTGATAATGCTCACCACACCATACGCAGTACCAGGCAAGCGACATCACGGGTGCATCCATACCCCGGATAATACTGCGCAGCTTGTTGTGCCGTGCTTCGGCTTTCACCTCCGGGTCGAGATGGGCACAGTTCATCAGCACATTGTGGGCTACGGTCTGCTGGTCATGCTCAAACCACGGGTCTTCGTGCATACCGGCATGTAACACCAGCCGACAGCCACAGGACGCGCAGCTCCATATCTGCCCCGGCGTACTCATCGCCTCGCCAGCAGTCACAAAATGCCCTTCGCGGTCATTTGCCAGGTAACACTTCAGCATGCGCATGTTGTCACCTCTGCTGGCAGGTTGCCCGCATCAGTGCTTTCACGACTGTATTCACCGCTCCGGCAGGTCAGACAGTAACGCTCGCCGTGGTACACACTGTCGCAACCGCTACAGTGCCAGTCAGATTTGTAAACCAGCGGGCGGGAATCAGGTACATAACACTGCAACTGCCGGTGATAGCGGATCTCTTTCGGTTTGAGCCTGACATACGGACAATGTCGTCTCCCGTTCTCCGTCAGCGCATCTCGACGATGTTCAAACCACGGACGTTCCGTCTGGTATTCAGGATAGTATTGCAGTGCACTGCCGCACAGATGGCAGGTATAGCGGTCATACGGTGCGGCCTGCGCGGTTCTGGCTCCCGTAAGGCGACCGTTGCCATCGAGGGCCATAAAGGATTTTGCATACATCGTGGTGTTCCTCACAACCAGACGACACGCAGGCGTCAGCCGTCCCGGTGCGGGCAGTGCAGGCAGGGTGCGAATGGCAGGTCAGTTAAGCGTTAGCGGGTCGGTACCGGCGATGGCCGGTCATGGAATACAGAAAGGTTACGGTTGCGCAGGGGCGCCGGAGGGACGAAAACACACGGGACAAG
>NZ_PQVS01000023.1:0-74848 GCF_002922995.1 Lelliottia sp. 7254-16 | reverse complement strand
GTAGCGGGCGAAATGCCGTAGTGACGGCAAAGAGAACGGATGTTCGCCCCGTCTTGCGAGGCGAACAGAACAAACTCGGTACGTAATGACATGGTATCTCTCGCATCCCAGGGCATAAGCGACTCCAAAAACGGGTTCGTATGCCTTAGTTGTAAGTGTCTACCATGTCCCCGAACAAGTGTTCATGATGTCCCCGGACCGTACACCCACGTGGAGAGGGAGCTCAAGGCAATCCCCTCTCCCTGTGGGAGAGGGTTAGGGTGAGGGTAAAAACATTAGAACGCTGTCTTCGAAAACCCGGTCATTTCTTTCAGGCCCATTTCGCGGCCTAACTCGGTCATCGGGTGCACAATCACCAAACCGCGCACGCTTTTTTTCAGCTTGCCCATGTCGGCTTGTTCTTTTTTGGTGATCGCACGGCGATGCGGCAGGTCCATCAGCTTTTGCGCTTCTTTGCTCAGCTTATGGCCTTTTACGGCGCGCAGACGATCGATTTCCGCTTCCAGCGTCGCTTTCTCTTTTTCAAGCTCAGCGTATTTCTCGGCGGACTCAACCAGCGACATATCAGCCTGCTGGTGGCGGATCAGATCCAGACGGTCGCTCAGGCGTTTAATTTCGTTCTTTTCGACTTCTTTCATCACATATAGCTCTAAAAACGGGGGAATTACAGGGAAGGATACACCAATGTGCGCGGGCTTACTTCTGAAACGCTTTTTTTAAGCTGATTCGTGAAATCAGCTCAGTCAGGGAAAGGACCATTGTGGAACGCACAACTTGTTGATAACGAAGCTTTTGCATCGCATGAAGCTCAGGATCGCTGTTCTCAAAATGGGGTGCCGGAGGCAGGGCGCTTACGCAGTGTAATTCGCCAAATGGCCCGAGAATTTCATCGTCGGTAAATGTGTACTCATTACCGTCGTGATTTAACTCTTCACGCAGGGCCATCAGCAGTTCCGCATCTTCATACTCAGGCCTGCTGAGGACGCCGAGGCCATAGATCAGCTTCAGGCGCACCGACAGATCGCCCAGCGGTCCGTCGCCGTCGAGTAACGGTTCTACTGCATATTTTACCGCGTAGTCGTCTTTGCGGAACACCTGAAGTACCAGAATATTCACCGCCTCGGTGAGTAAATCGACGGCGGCAATCAGGAAACTTCGTACGGTTTTGCCAGCATTCAGACGCTCAAGCACACGGTTTTCAAAGGCCTGGGTTTGTTCCATTATTGCCTGCATATCTGACAATCTGTTGTTCGGGCGCAGGATAACCTGCGCCTGGTTCTGAATCATTTGGTTGCGTTATATGCGTTAACCGCCTCCACAACCACGTCACTATTGGCCTCAAGGCCAGAAATCTGCGCCAGCGCGGCCTGTGGGCCTTTGGCATCGATAAGCTCTGCCAGCTCAAGTGCCTGCGGATCTTGCTCGCTGCGATAGTGCATCGCACCCGCAATTCCCTTCACCAGGTTAGCGTGCGGCAGACCGTATTCCAGCGTGCCCAGCAGCGGTTTGATCAGGCGATCGCCCGCGCTCAGTTTACGCAGCGGCTGGCGACCCACGCGCTCAACGTCATCTTTCAGATACGGGTTTTCAAAACGACCGAGGATTTTTTGAATGTATGCCGCATGTTTCTCAGCATCAAAACCGTAGCGTTTGATCAGGACCGCGCCGCTCTCTTCCATAGCACCTTTTACCACCGCGCGGATTTTCTCATCGAGAATCGCATCACGAATGGTCTGATGACCGGCCAATTTTCCGAGGTACGCGGTTATAGCATGCCCGGTGTTCAGCGTGAAGAGTTTGCGTTCCACAAATGCCATCAGGTTATCGGTTAATTCCATTCCTGGGATATTCGGCAGTTGGCCTTTGAACTGAGTTTTATCGACAATCCACTCGCTGAAGGTTTCAACGGTCACTTCCAGCGGGTCGTTAGTGGCGGATTCTGACGGAGGAACGATGCGGTCCACGGCGGAATCTACGAAGCCCACGTGCTCTTCGACCCAGGCTTTATCTTCTTCAGCCACGACGGCCATGACATGGCCTTTCAGCTGCGTGGTGCCGCGCACCATGTTTTCACAGGCGATGATATTCAGCGGGGTGGTGATGCCCTGGGCTTTACGTTTTGCCAGGCCTTTCGCCACGGCGGGGGCGATGCGCTCAAGCACAACCGGACCCACTGCGGTGGTCACCAGATCGACGCTGGCGATCAAATCAACCACGTCGTCGCCAATGCTACTGACCGCATTCACGCCGGAAACGGTTTCAACCAGCTCGTTTTCTCCCACGACGTGAACCTGATAGCTATGACGGGCATTCAGAGCATCGAGCACCACTTGATTCACATCGGCGAATGTCAGCGTAATGCCCGCGTCTGCCAGCAGTTTGCCGATAAAACCACGACCAATATTACCTGCGCCAAAATGTAATGCTTTCATAGTATTAACCTTCATCAATGTTTTGACCCGAGAGGGCTGGGGTGAGGCATTTCCCTCACCCAAACCCTCTCCCAAAGGGAGAGGGAATAGACCGTACCCCATTTTACGCTCTCTCCAGGGGAGAGAGCAGGGGTGAGGACGAACGTTACTTGTTCAGCAGCGCCAGCACTTCTTCAACGCTGGTGGTCTGAGACAGACGCTCAATCACGGACTCATCGTCCAGAGCGTTGGTCAGGCTGGTAATCACCTGGATGTGCTCATTGTTGCGAGCGGCGATACCAATCACCAGGCGGGCGATGTCGTCTTCTTCTTCACCGAAGCGCACGCCTGCCGGATACTGACAGAACACCACGCCGGTTTTCAGCACGCGATCTTTCGCTTCAACCGTACCGTGCGGAACCGCGATAGATTCGCCCAGGTAGGTTGGGGTCAATTTCTCACGCTCCAGCATCGCATCTACATATTCTGGCTCGACGTAACCGCCTTTCACCAACTGCTCACCGGCAAAGCGAATCGCTTCTTCTTTGTGGCTCGCGGTGCGACCGAGGAAGATGTTTTCAGCGCCCAGACGGAACAGGTGGCTGTCGTTCGGATCAAAGCTGTCTTTCAGGCTATCACGGACTTTTACTTCGTTGTCGGTGTGGCGCTGCGCCGCTACCAGACGCTCGGTCAGGCTAGAATACAGGCCGCTGTCGAGGAAGTTAGTCAGGGAAATATGCTGCGCCTGCGGAACCTGACGCATCGCACGTTCAGTCAGATCGCGGTGCGTGATGACCAGGTCGACATCCGGTGGCAGGCTGTTGATTGCGCTGTTGGTCACGGAGATGTGGGTCAGGCCCGCATCCTGGACTTTCTTACGCAACACGCCAGCGCCCATTGCGCTTGAACCCATACCGGCATCACAGGCAACGATGATTTTGCGCACGTGGCTCAGGTCGTTAGACACTTCGCCCGCTGCCAGCGGCGTTGCTGCACCTTTGGATTCAGCTTTCATGTCATGCATACGACGGGTTGCCGCGTCGATATCGTCTTCTTCTTTCACTTTGCTGGTTTTCAGCAGAATCGCAGAAACCACGAAGGAGACAGCCATGGCTGCACAAATCGCAGCAATGTTAGCGAAGTATGCGCCTTTTGGCGTCATTGCCAGAACCGCCAGAATAGAACCCGGAGATGCAGGAGACACCAGACCGCCACCCAACACGCTCAGGGTGAACACACCGGTCATACCGCCGAGGATAACGGCCAGAATCAGACGTGGGTTCATCAGAACATATGGGAAGTAAATTTCGTGGATACCACCCAGGAAGTGGATGATAGCTGCACCGCCAGCAGACTGTTTAGCGCTGCCGCGACCGAAGAACATATACGCCAGCAGAACACCCATACCCGGACCTGGGTTAGCTTCAATCAGGAAGAAGATGGATTTGCCCAGCTCGTGGGACTGCTGAATGCCCAGCGGTGAGAAGATACCGTGGTTGATGGCGTTGTTGAGGAACAGGATTTTCGCTGGTTCAACAAAGATAGACGCCAGCGGCAGCATGTCATGGATAACCATGAAGTTAACGCCAGCGGCCAGCACTTTTGACAGCACTTCAACCGCAGGGCCGATACCCATGAACGCCAGAATCGCCAGGATCATACCGATGATGCCAGCAGAGAAGTTGTTCACCAGCATTTCGAAGCCGGATTTGATCTTGCCATCAACCCAGACGTCAAATTTCTTAATTGCCCAGCCGCCTAATGGACCGGCAATCATTGCGCCGAGGAACATCGGCATATCCGCACCGACGATAACGCCCATGGTGGTGATAGCACCGACCACGCCGCCGCGATCGCCGCCAACCAGACGACCACCGGTATAACCGATGAGCAGTGGCAGCAGATAGGTAATCATTGGGCCGACGAGTTTCGCCAGCGTTTCGTTCGGCAACCACCCTGTCGGAATAAATAACGCAGTGATGATACCCCACGCGATAAACGCGCCGATATTTGGCATCACCATGTTGCTCAGGAAGCGACCAAAGCTTTGCACTTTGATCTTGATATCGGATGACATAAAACACCCCTTCTTCTGTTTACGCTGAGGCTTTTGGCCCGAGGTTTATTGTTAATGCGCGGCGGCAGAGGTAGCCGAGCCCTGTTCTGATGCTGTGAAATCTGGCACTGAATCGTTCAACTGTCCAGACAGCGGAATTTTGTGTGATCTCAATCACGTAAATGTAGGGGGTGGGCCTAAAATTGAAGTGATCTGCGTCACAAATGTGGTGTGTAAAAAAAATACAGAGGGGCTAAATCCATCATGATTGACTGTTTTATGTGATGAGTATCACATTTAACATTTGTGGGTTTGTTGATTGTTTGTGATCGTCTTCACAATAAATTTGAAGGCAGAATTCTCCAGGTGTGATCGTCGCCTACTTCTGTTTTGTCAATTCAGCCAGGCTGTAACTCAGCAACTCATCCTTTCACGTCATCGTCATCCCTTAGTGTTATGGAGAAAAGGCGTAATGAGGATTAATCTGCTAATGTAAACTTAAGTACATTCTTAGTCAGGATATATTTTGTCACGCTATTAAACTTGCACGGAGTTATTTTAAAAATAATACTCCACGGCTCTAAATTATATGTGCAAAAGATTTGCGCAGTAAGAAAGTTAATTTGGTTGCTTACCATTTAATATTTTTAAAGAGTTGAAGCTATTTTAGTGAGGCAAATATGTTCCTTAACTATTTCGCGCTGGGCGTATTAGTTTTCGTGTTCCTTGTCATTTTCTACGGGATCATTGCGATTCATGACATCCCCTATTTGATGGCCAAAAAGCGTAATCACCCCCATGCCGATGCCATCCATACGGCAGGCTGGGTCAGTCTGTTCACCCTCCATGTCATCTGGCCGTTCCTGTGGATTTGGGCCACGTTGTACCAGCCAGAGCGCGGATGGGGGATGCAGAATCATGGTGCACAACCCCCGCAACAACCCGATATCGATGCCCTCTCCAGACGCGTTGCCGAGCTGGAAAACCGGCTGGCCGCGGAGCACGTCCCCGCAGATAAAAATACGCCGGAGAGCTAATCATGGATCTGTTAATCATTTTGACCTACGTCGCCTTTGCGTGGGCGATCTTTAAAATATTCCGTATTCCGGTGAACCAGTGGACGCTCGCCACTGCCGCGTTAGGTGGTGTATTTATCGTCGCCGGACTCATTTTATTAATGAACTATAATCACCCTTATACTTTTACAGCGCAAAAAGCGGTCATTTCTATTCCGATCACGCCGCAGGTCACGGGTGTGGTGAGTGAAGTCACGGATAAAAATAACCAGCTCATTAAAAAAGGCGACGTGTTATTTAAACTCGATCCGGTGCGTTATCAGGCCCGAGTCGACAGATTACAGGCCGACCTGGTGACGGCAACGCACAATATCGATGTGCTGAAAGCCCAGCTTTCGGAAGCTCAGGCCAACACGACCCGCGTCTCGGCTGAGCGCGACCGTCTGTATAAGGATTATCAGCGCTACCTGAAAGGCAGCCAGGCTCGGGTCAATCCGTTCTCTGAAAGCGACATCGACAACGCGCGGCAAAACTATCTGGCGCAGGATGCGATGGTGAAAGCCTCCGTTGCCGACCAGAGCCAAATTCAAAGCCAGTTAGACAGTATGGTCAACGGCGAGCAGTCGCAGATTGTCAGCCTGCGGGCCCAGTTGACCGAGGCGAAATACAACCTCGATCAGACGATTGTTCGTGCGCCGAGCGACGGGTACGTCACCCAGGTGCTGATTCGCCCAGGGACCTACGCCGCCGCGCTGCCGCTGCGTCCGGTAATGGTCTTCATTCCTGAGCAAAAACGCCAGATTGTGGCGCAGTTCCGCCAGAACTCGCTCCTGCGTCTGAAACCGGGTGACGACGCGGAAGTGGTGTTTAATGCGCTGCCAGGGCAAGTATTCCACGGCAAGCTGAGCAGTATTTTGCCGGTGGTGCCGGGCGGTTCCTACCAGGCGCAAGGCTCGCTGCAATCCCTGACGGTCGTTCCGGGAACCGACGGAGTGCTCGCTACCATCGATCTGGATCCTAACGCCGATGTGGATGCACTGCCGGACGGGATTTACGCGCAGGTGGCGGTCTATTCCGACCACTTCTCACATGTGTCGGTGATGAGGAAGGTGCTGCTGCGCATGACCAGCTGGATGCATTACCTTTATCTTGATCATTAAAGCCTGACGTTATTGCCCGTCGAGTAGCTCGGGTAAGCGAAGCGCCACCCGACACTAACAGATCTGCACATTTTTCATTGCCTGATCCATACTTACCCTTTTGTTGGCGTAAAGGATCAGGCAATGAAACTCATCGGCAGCTACACCAGCCCCTTCGTGCGTAAAATTTCAATTCTCCTGCTGGAAAAAGGGATCACCTTCGAGTTCGTGAACGAACAGCCCTATCAGGCAGAAACCGGCGTCGCGCAGTACAACCCGCTGGGCAAAGTCCCGGCACTGGTGACCGATGATGGCGAAACCTGGTTTGACTCCCCGATTATTGCAGAGTACATCGAGCTGCTCTGCATTGCCCCGGCGATGGTGCCCCGCGAGCCGAAAGCGGCCCTGATGGTGAAACAGATCGAAGCGCTGGCCGACGGCATCATGGATGCCGGGCTGGTTTCTGTTCGCGAACAAGCGCGTCCTGCCGCGCAGCAGTCCGAGGCGGAACTGGTTCGCCAGCGGGAGAAAATCAGCCGCAGCCTCGACATGTGCGAGCAGCTGCTTCAGGACGGAAAAATCAGCACCGATACGGTGAATCTGGCGACCATCGCCATCGCCTGTGCGATTGGCTATCTCAATTTCCGTCGTGTCTCACCCGGCTGGTGCGTCGACCGTCCGCTGCTGGTCAAACTGGCCGAAACCCTCTTCCAGCGGGAAAGTTTTGCCCGCACCGAACCGCCAAAGGCTTGACGCGGGTTATAACACTTCACCGTGGTACGCGGTACAATCCCCCCGCACGTTGACTCCCTCTCCCGTCGGGAGGGGGGAAGGCCTTCCAACCGCCAGGCATGTTAATGACTACTCATCGTTCCCTCTACAGCCAAATCCCCGCGACCGATCGTCTGCTGCGCGATCCTCAATTCACTCACCTGCTTGAAAAGTCCGGTCATACCCTCATGGTATCCCTGTTGAACCAGATGCAGGACGAGGTTCGCCTGCATATCCAGACGCAAAATGTGTTGCCGCAGTGGTGCAACGACTGGGCTCAGGAGACGGAAAAACGCCTGACAGCGCAAACCCAAAGCGCGTTGCGCCCGGTGATTAATCTTACGGGTACGGTGCTGCACACTAACTTAGGTCGGGCGCAGCAGGCGGAAGAGGCGATAGCGGCGGTCACCCAGGCGATGCGCTCACCGGTGACGCTGGAGTATGATCTGGACGGTGCCGGGCGCGGCCATCGCGATCGCGCGCTGGCGGATCTTCTGTGTCAGCTCACCGGTGCGGAGGATGCCTGCATCGTGAATAACAATGCGGCGGCGGTTCTGCTAATGCTGGCGGCCACGGCGAACGGCAAAGAGGTGGTGGTCTCGCGCGGCGAGCTGGTGGAGATCGGCGGTGCGTTCCGCATTCCAGACGTGATGCGCCAGGCGGGGTGCGTGTTGCATGAAGTCGGAACCACTAACCGCACGCACGCCAAAGATTATCGTGCGGCGGTCGGTGAAAACACCGCACTGCTGATGAAAGTGCATACCAGCAACTATCAGATTGAAGGCTTTACCAAAACGGTGGAAGAGGCAGAGTTGGCACACATTGGCCGCGAGCTGAACGTGCCAGTGATTGCCGATTTGGGCAGCGGTTCACTGGTGGATCTCAGCCAGTACGGCCTGCCAAAAGAGCCGATGCCGCAGGAGATGATCGCCGCAGGCGTCAGCCTGGTGAGTTTCTCCGGCGACAAACTGCTCGGCGGCCCGCAGGCCGGGATTGTGGTGGGCAAACGTGAGCTGATTGCGAAGCTCCAGCAGCATCCGCTGAAACGCGCCCTGCGTGCCGATAAAATGACCCTCGCCGCGCTGGAAGCGACGCTGCGACTCTACCTCCACCCGGAAAAACTGGCCGAACGCTTGCCAACGCTGCGCTTGTTGTCGCGCGATGCGGCATCCATTCGCGCTCAGGCCGAGCTGATACTGCCGCACGTTAGCGCGCATTTCGCTGATTTTGACGTGCGCATAGAACCCTGCCAGTCGCAGATTGGCAGCGGATCGCTGCCGGTTGACCGTCTGCCCAGCGCCGCGCTGACGTTCACGCCGCGCGATGGACGCGGCAGCTCGCTAGAAGCGCTTTCTGCGCGGTGGCGCGCGCTGCCTACACCTGTCATCGGGCGCATTTACGATGGTCGCCTGTGGCTGGATCTGCGCTGCCTTGAAGATGAAAATCGGTTTCTGGAGATGTTGTTGAAATGATTATTGCCACTGCCGGTCACGTTGACCACGGAAAAACCACGCTTTTACAGGCGATTACCGGCGTGAATGCCGACCGTCTGCCGGAAGAGAAAAAGCGCGGTATGACTATCGATCTTGGCTATGCCTACTGGCCGCAGCCCGATGGCCGCGTGCTCGGTTTTATCGATGTGCCAGGACACGAAAAGTTTCTCGCCAATATGCTGGCCGGGGTGGGCGGTATCGATCACGCTCTGCTGGTCGTGGCGTGTGATGACGGCGTGATGGCGCAAACTCGCGAACATCTGGCGATTTTACAATTAACGGGAAAACCGCAGCTGACGGTGGCGCTGACCAAAGCGGATCGCGTCGAAGAGAGCCGCATCAATGAGGTGCGCGACCAAATCCACGCAACCCTGCTGGAATATGGTTTTGCCGATGCGCCGGTATTTGTCACTGTCGCCACCGAAGGCCGTGGTATCGATGCATTACGCGACCATTTGCTGCAACTTTCCGCACGCGAACCGGCCAGCGATCACAGCTTTCGCCTGGCAATAGACCGGGCATTTACGGTGAAAGGGGCCGGGCTGGTGGTTACCGGAACGGCGCTCAGCGGTGAAGTGAAGGTGGGCGACAGCCTGTGGCTCACGGGGGTGAACAAACCGATGCGCGTGCGCGGTCTGCACGCCCAGAATCAGCCAGCTGACCAGGCTCATGCCGGGCAGCGTATTGCCCTGAACATCGCGGGTGATGCAGAAAAAGAACAGATCACACGCGGCGACTGGCTGCTGGCTGACGCACCGCCAGAGCCATCCGAACGCGTGATTGTTTCTTTGCAAACCCATGTGCCGCTGACCCAGTGGCAGCCGCTGCATATTCATCACGCCGCCAGCCACGTGACCGGGCGCGTCTCGCTGCTGGAAAACGACCTGGCGGAACTGGTGCTGGATACCCCTCTGTGGCTGGCGGATAACGACCGGCTGGTGCTACGCGATATCTCCGCGCGCGTCACGCTGGCGGGTGCTCGTGTGGTGACGCTTAATCCACCGCGTCGCGGGAAACGTAAGCCCGAATATCTGCAATGGCTGGCGGCGCTGGCGCTGGCGGAAGATGATGCGTCTGCATTAGCAGTACATCTCGATCGCGGCGCAGTGAATCTGGCCGATTTTGCGTGGGGACGTCAGCTGAGCGGCGACGGTTTGCGTCAGCTCACGCAGCAGCCTGGTTTTATCCAGGCCGGTTACAGTCTGTTGAATGCGCCAGTGGCCGCCCGTTGGCAGCGCAAAGTGCTGACGACGCTGGCGACCTATCACGAGCAGCATCAGGACGAGCCAGGCCCAGGCCGGGAACGTCTGCGCCGTATGGCACTGCCGATGGAAGACGATGCGCTGGTTCTGCTGCTGATTGAGAAGATGCGCGAAAGCGGGGTGATTCACAGCCATCACGGCTGGCTGCATCTGCCCGATCACAAAGCCGGATTTACACCTGAGCAAGATGCTATCTGGCAAAAAGTTGCCCCGCTGTTTGGCGATGAGCCGTGGTGGGTGCGTGATTTAGCCAACCAAACGGCGACGGATGAAGTGGTTATGCGGCAGGTTTTACGCCACGCCGCGCAGCAGGGGCTTATAACGGCGATCGTCAAAGATCGCTATTATCGCAACGATCGCATCGTGACCTTCGCTAGTTTGATCCGCGAGCTGGATCAGGAAAAAGGATCAACCTGCGCCGCCGATTTCCGCGATCGCCTCAACGTGGGTCGCAAACTGGCGATTCAAATTCTGGAGTATTTCAACCGCATTGGATTTACGCGCCGCCGTGGGAATGACCATCTGCTGCGCGATTCACTCCTGTTCCCACAAACCGAAAAATAACCGCGCGACCGAATCCGTGATACGCGTCGTAAAGCGATGAACAGCTGGCGAGAAAATCGCCAGCTGTGACTAACCTTGTTAGACACCAACAGCAAGGAGACGGTCATGACGAACAATCCTCCCTCAACGCGTATGCAGCCTGGCGAGTATGGTTTTCCCCTTAAGCTAAAACCCCGTTACGACAACTTCATCGGCGGCGGCTGGGTTGCACCAGTCGATGGCGAATACTATTCAAACCTGACGCCCGTGACCGGGCAGCCGCTGTGCGAAATCGCCAGCTCCGGTAAGAAAGACATCGATCTGGCGCTGGATGCGGCGCATAAAGCGAAAGAGAAATGGGCGCACACCTCCGTTCAGGATCGCGCCGCTATTCTGTTCAAAATTGCCGACCGGATGGAGCAGAATCTGGAGCTGCTGGCTGCGGCAGAAACCTGGGACAACGGCAAACCGATCCGTGAAACCACAGCAGCCGACGTTCCGCTGGCGATTGACCATTTCCGCTATTTTGCTTCCTGTATCCGCGCCCAGGAGGGCGGAATCAGTGAGGTCGACAGCGATACCGTCGCCTATCACTTCCAGGAACCTCTGGGTGTGGTGGGGCAAATCATCCCGTGGAACTTCCCGCTGCTGATGGCGAGCTGGAAAATGGCGCCTGCGCTGGCGGCCGGGAACTGTGTGGTGCTTAAACCTGCGCGCTTAACGCCGCTCTCGGTTTTACTGCTGATGGAAATCATTGGCGATCTGGTGCCTCCTGGCGTGATAAACGTAGTCAACGGGGCGGGCGGTGAAATTGGTGAATATCTCGCGACCTCAAAACGCATCGCCAAAGTAGCGTTTACCGGTTCAACAGAAGTGGGCCAGCAGATCATGCAGTACGCCACCCAGAACATCATTCCGGTGACTCTGGAGCTGGGCGGCAAATCACCGAACATCTTCTTTGCTGACGTGATGGACGAAGAGGATGCCTTCTTCGATAAAGCGATGGAAGGTTTTGCACTGTTTGCCTTCAACCAGGGCGAAGTGTGTACTTGCCCAAGCCGCGCGCTGGTGCAGGAGTCAATATATGAACGCTTTATGGAACGTGCGATTCGCCGTGTGGAATCGATCCGCAGCGGCAACCCGCTGGACAACGTCACGCAGATGGGCGCGCAGGTTTCTCACGGGCAGATGGAAACCATCCTGAACTACATCGATATCGGTAAGAAAGAGGGCGCAGATGTTCTGACCGGCGGTCGGCGTAAAGTACTGGAAGGCGATCTGAAAGACGGCTATTACCTTGAGCCAACCATTCTGTTTGGCAAAAACAATATGCGCGTCTTCCAGGAGGAGATTTTTGGTCCGGTACTGGCGGTGACGACCTTTAAAACTCCGGAAGAAGCACTGGAGCTGGCCAACGATACGCAATATGGGCTGGGTGCCGGGGTCTGGAGTCGTAACGGGAACCTGGCTTACAAAATGGGTCGCGGTATTCAGGCAGGACGCGTCTGGACCAACTGTTATCACGCTTATCCGGCTCACGCTGCATTTGGCGGATATAAACAATCGGGTATCGGGCGTGAAACGCATAAGATGATGCTGGATCATTATCAACAGACAAAATGTCTGCTGGTAAGTTACTCGGATAAACCGCTCGGGCTGTTTTAATTATTCAGAGCAGGTCGCCCCTGGGATGGCCTGCTTAATTCGTTCGCGAAGACTGTTTAGCACTCCGTCCAGAATGTATTGCACCCGCCACGGCTGATATTCCCGCTTGCGGAAAATAGCCGTCAGATCGAGCCACCACTCCTCCTGATGCGAGAAGCAGGGCATTAAAATTCCCTGCTCAATTTCGCTTTTCAGGCTCTCTTTTGGCGCAAAAACAATACCGAGGTGATTACGCGCTAATTCCAGCGCCGTCTGTGTGTTATCACAAATATAATTCCCGGTCACTTTGTAGTCCCGAACTTCTTCGCTGCTGTGAACGCGAAAACGCCAGATGTTGGCGTCGTCAACCAGTATTGAATCCAATAAAATACAGGAGTGCTTAATTAAATCGTCCGGGCTATTAATCGGGTGTAGTTTTATATAGTCTGGCGTGGCGAATGCCGTCACAGAATATTTGGTCAACTGATAAGCAACTAAACTTTCATCTTTAGGCTGGGCGTAAGTAATTAAGATATCGCAGTCGTCGGGAAAAGTGACGCCTTCAGAGAGTTCGTTGCGATTCGGATTATAGGTTTTTAAACAAATCCGGATATCACCGATCTCTTCAAGATGGTGGATAACATGGCGTGCGAGGTAGGTGATTATCCCTGTGGGGGCATAAATTGTCACACGCCCGCTTTTCTCATGCTTGTAATCAGCAATAAAATTAATGAGTTGGGTGTTTTTATCCAGTGAGGCATTGATATAAGGTAGCAACGCCTCGCCAAACTGAGTCAACGCCAGCTGGCGCGTTGTTCGTTCGAAGACTTTCAAGCCGACGCGCGTTTCGAAATCCGAGAGATATTTACTGACGTTGGCCTGCGCCATACCTAACAGAGCGGCGGCATCGCCAATGCTGCAGGTTGCCGCAATGACGGAGATAATTTTTAACTCACGCGGCTTAATCTGTAAGTTATTCATCGCGAACGCTCATCTATATGATTTTATATATAATATTATATAAACTGCTTCGTTGCATCGGCAAATTTGTAACCATTATTATTCGCCTCGTTTGTTAGGCATTTAATGGATACAGGGAATGATTATCAAAAAGAATTTGCTCATCACCGCGGCATTATTTTTCGCATCATCGGCAATGGCTGGTGAATTTTCACTGGGTGCGGGCGCTGTTTACAATGAATCGCCTTACAAAGGGTATAACGAGAATACCTCAGCCGTTCCAATCATTAGTTATGAAGGCGATAATTTCTACGTTCGTCAGACCACCGCAGGATGGGCATTCTGGAAAGACAGTAAGAATGAACTCAGTCTGACGGCCTCGTGGATGCCGCTGCATTTTGATCCCGATGACAACGATGACCATGCGATGAAACAGCTCGATGAGCGCAAAGCATCGGCATTTTTAGGCGGGGCATATTACCGCCATGAACGCTGGGGTAGCCTGAAGTTTGGCGTCGCGGCGGATGCAATGGACGAAAGCGGCGGCGTAGTCGGTGAGATGACCTATTTCCATCCGTTTCGCATGGAACGTCTGACGCTGATTCCGGCAGTGGGCGTTTTCTACTATGACGAAAGCTTCAATGACTATTACTACGGCGTTTCTGGAAAAGAGTCTCGCCACAGTGGTCTGAACGAATATACCGCCGGTGATAGCTGGAACCCTTATGTGGCCCTGACCGCAAAATATCAGCTGACGCAGAACATTTTCCTCAATGCCAGCGCGATGTATACCGTACTTCCTGATGACGTTAAAAACAGCCCAATGATCGACCGTGAAGACAGCTTCGTGCTGATGACCGGCATGAGCTGGCGTTTCTAAACCAAAATAACCCGCTGGTGCTGCACATACCCAGCCTGCAACAGGCTGGGTATGTTTAGCGTCGTCGGGTTTTCGAGATTACCTGCAAATTTACCTGCAATCCCTCCATTTGCTTATTCTCTTTGCGTAGTCCTTTCCCGCTTTCGAATTTGAACACATCTTCCGTTCAAACAATACGTTATCGTGATCTCAATTGTCTAAGTGGTGTGTATTATGTGTATAATCATGGAAGGATTGGGATGTGAAAAGTGCGGATGTCATTACCCTCCTCGTCAGACATGGCTGGAAGTGTGTAAGAACCAAGGGGAGCCATCATCAATTTCATCATCCGCAGCGTAAGGGGCTGGTCACGGTTCCTCATCCTAAAAAGGATATTAAATCTGGAACCCTTGCTCAAATTTGGCGGCAAGCGGGGATCAAACCGTAAATATGCAGGAGTCGTTATGTTTTACCCGGCTTATATTCATTCCGATAAAGATGGCAGTGCGAGCGGTTTCTTCCCCGATGTACCGGGGTGTTTTTTTGCGGGTGATACTCTTGATGATGCATTCCAGGATGCACGCAGCGCCTTAACCATTCATTTTGAAACACTGTATGAAATGGAAGAGATACTCCCTTCGCCTGGCGCCGTAGAGGATCATCTGCAAAAGGCTCCGGAAGACTACACCGGTGGGCAGTGGCTATTAGTGGATATCAATATGAAGCAATTCGAAGGCAAAGCAGAGCGCATTAATATCACTCTGCCCCGCCGTTTATTACTGAAGATTGATTCTTTTGTCAGTGAACATCCTCAGTTCAGTAACCGAAGCGCTTTTCTGGCAGAAGCAGCACGGCGCGTGCTGCCAGGGTGAGTGCATTCAGGTGTAGAGATTCGCTGTTGCTTTTAAGATATCGGCGAAGGAGTAAATGTCATCGACAGTCGCAATAGGATGGCGTGTTTCATTCTTCTCAATATCGAAGAGACCAATATACTTTTGCGATCTGTTGAAATGGAGTCGGCATAAAGGTTTTCGGTTGTTATCGTCGACCAGAATACCGAAGTAGCTTTTAGTATCTCGCTGAGTGATTCTCGGCGCATCAAGCACGGCGCGGGTGATCGCCTTCACGATATGATAGCCCTCAAGCTCCTCCAGGGTTGTCTCGATATCCTTATCATCCTTTTGGACTTCTTCTTCCGTAGTCTGTGGTTCACTTTGCGAACCAGGCGCTGGTGGCGCAATTCCCGTAATGGCAGATTTAAGCCGTTCGTTAACTTGATCGTTAATGTACTGACTGGCCGCTTTTTTTGTCAGATTTAGGAAAGACTCTCGGACTTTTTGCGTGATTATTCCATCGTATACTCTGGATGCGAAGAACTTCACAAAGTCATCTTCAGGATTATTAAGCTGGTTATGCAGCACTTTTTTAATTTGGCTGACGTATTTCAGTTCGCCAGCGGCATTGATAATCGATTCAAGATCGAATGATGATTTTGTCAGCTTATTTAGCTCTGGAATGATATTTTCATCAATATCCAGAAGGTCAACTTCTAAAAATGGTTTTTCGTCCATTTTATTGGGGGCATCCAGGTCGGTATAAAATCGATAAACCTGGCCATTTGTTAAAATTGATATTCGTGCATTGGTAACGTGGAAGTACCTGAAAAGCTGAGATGCATGGTTGATGTTTAGGGGTTCGCCAATTTTTTTACACTCAATGAGTATTTGTACCTCATTATTTTTCATTATGGCGTAATCAATTTTCTCGCCTTTCTTCGTTCCCACATCACAGATAAACTCGGGGGTGACTTCAGAAGGATCGAAAACATCATACCCTAAGACATTGTGGATAAAGGGCATGACAAACGCAGTTTTTGTTGCCTCTTCTGTAATAATTATTCCAGTTTGCTGCTTAATTTTATTTGATAAAGCATTAAGCCTTTCTGTGAACTCCATTGTATGTCCTTATTTTTCTGGGGCTGTGTGTAATTATGGGATAACATTAAATATGCAGTTATTCAATAAGGCATGACCCTTACCGTGGGTAAAAAAACGAATCCGAGGTCATGATCACAGTTATACAGAATAATAATAAATGAACCCGGCGTTGCCAGGTTCAGGATATGCGATATATAAAATTTGTTGGTTACATGTTTTACACTTCATCCACCCATATTCGCATTTCTCCCTCTCCCCGGTTGGCCCAGCTAAACCACGGGATAAAGGTCAGCGTCTGGGCTTCTCGGGTTGTCGGAGCGCGATCATATTGCCAGAGCGGCTGTGACTCTACTTTTAATACACGCTGCACAAACCCTTCGGCCTGAATCAGTATTTTGTGCGAGAACAACCCCTTACCTTCGAAAACGCGGAACGCGCTATCGGCAGGTAGCGACAGATTATGCAACGCTGCGCCGTTATCCGCCTCTTCCAGACAATACACCAGCGGGCCGCGTTGTAGCGCCACTTTGCCCGCCTGCTGGCGCACCTGCGGATTACCGTACAGTCGACGAACCGGCATCGGTAGCGTCAGGGTGATCGAATCCCCCTCCTGCCAGCAGCGGGTGAGGTAGCAATATCCCTGACGCACATCGCCTGTCACCGCTTCACCATTTAGCACTACCTGCGGGTCTGCGCACCAGTCCGGCAGTCGCAGCGCCAGGGTATGCTCAACTTTAACCGGCGAAGTGATATCGATCTTCACCTGCTCCTGCCACGGATAGTTGCCGCTGATGCGCAATTGCAGTTCGTTATCTCCAACCGGAACCGCCGCACTGTTGCCGACGTAGAGGTTGATAAACAGCGCATCCGTTCGCGCGGTGTAGATGTAATGGCCCAGTGAAGTCAGAACGCGGGCGATATTTGGCGGGCAGCACGCGCAGCCGAACCAGCGCTGACGGACAGGTTTGACGTGATCGTAGATGTGATTGAAGGCCAGCGTTTTAGGATGCACCTCCAGCGGATTCACGTAGAAGAAGTGTTTGCCGTCCAGCGCCATCCCGCCCAGCACGGTGTTGTATAACGCGCGTTCCATCACGTCGGCGTACTGGCTGTCGGCTTCCATCTCCAGCATCCGGCGCGCAAACATCATCAGGCCAATCGATGCGCAGCTTTCGGCATAAACCGTATCATTCGGCAGATCGTAATCGCTGCTGAAGGCTTCGCCGCTGCTCTGGGAGCCAATCCCGCCGGTGATATAGAGCTGACGCTGCACCATGTTGTTCCACAGACGCAGGCAGTCCTGACGTTTGCTTTCGTCATTGCTGAGCCGCGCAAGGTGCGCCACGCCGGTCATCAGATAGACAAAGCGCACCGCGTGGCCGATGGCGGTTTGCTGCTCAGTGAGCGGCTGATGCGCCTGGCTGTAGGCTTTATCTTTGACCATCCAGGCCGGGCCGTAGTTATGCCAGTGCGAGGTTTTGCCGCGTTTTTCATATTCGATATCGTAAAAATGTGGCTGCGCACCGCGCTCTTCGACGAAATACTTCACCAGCGTCAGATAGCGTGACTCCTGCGTGACGTCATAAAGGCGCATCAATGCCAGCTCGATTTCGGGATGGCCTGGATAACCGTGTAGCTGATTTTCACCCGCGCCAAATACGCTGTCGATATGATCCGCCAACTTGCACACCACGTCTAACAACGCGCGTTTCCCGGTGCCCTGGAAATATGCGACGCCTGCTTCAATCATATGCCCGGCGCAGTAGAGTTCATGGCATTCGGCGAGGTTAGTCCAGCGTTCCCCCGGCGCTTTCACCGTGAAGTACGTATTCAGATAGCCATCGTCGCATTGGGCGGCGGCCACCAGGTCAATCACGTCGTCAGCGGTTTTTTCAAGCTCAGGATCGGGTTTCTGACACAGGGACCACGCCACGGCTTCGAGCCACTTAGCGACATCACTGTCCTGGAAAACCATGCCGTAAAACTCTCCGTGCTCCAGTCCAGCTGCGATACGAAAGTTGGTGATGGCGTGGCTCGGTTCTGCTTCGGCAATGCGATCGTTGAGCGCATCCCACTGATAGGGAATGACCACATTACGCACCAGCTGTTGATACTGGCCGAGAAACGGATCGTTAATTTTGAGCTTATGCAGGTCGGGTTCCATGATCGACATATTGTTCTCCTCAGGATTGCACGTGACGCTGACGCAGGTCGGTGGAAATGCGCGACATCATTGGATTATTGAGTCTGCACCAGCGAATCGAGATGGCCAGCAGCAGATGGAAAAGGGCAGGCAGCAGCGTTTCCATAGTGGTGATGCCTGAAAGCGAAGCCGGTGTCTGATTGTCCGCGCCGGGCTGATAGGCGACATAAATAAACACCATGCTGATGATTCCGGCGCTGGAGGCCCAGGCTAACTTGATGAAAAACAGATTAAAGGCGAAGTTCATCCCAGATGAGCGCACGCCGTTTTTCCATTCGCCGTAGTCGTCGGCAAAGGCCATTAAGGAAAAGTGCAGTGGTAGCGTAAAGCCGAGGATCACCCCGTTGCCCAAAATCGTCACCAGCCATAAGGTTTGATAGGCCGGGCCGGTCGGCAGGAACCACATGGCTAACGCCAATGCGGCCAGCACCAGATTGGTGATGTAATAAAGCTTCACCGTATCAATACGACGCGTAAGCGGGCTGACGATTACCGCGCCGAGAATGGCGGCAAAGGTCACCATCGTGAAGAACAGCGAGGTATATGCAGTGCTGCCTTGCAGTACGTAGGTGATGAAGTACATGTACCCGCCGCCACGGATGTTAAAGACGTTGATCAGCAGGAAAGACATCACCAGCATCAATAAAAGCTGATCGTTATTACGCAACCCGGCCAGATGTTCGCGCAGGGTAAAGCGGCCCATCAATGCCAGCGGCACGCGTTCGCGCACCCAGAAGAAGCAGCACAGAAACATCACTACGGCGACAGCGCACAACACACCGACGCCCAGTTGATAGCCCTGCGCCACATTCCCTTGTCCCAGCGCCGCAACCAGCCACGGCAGGCCGACGGAGACCAAAAAGCCCGCCACGCCGCACAGTACAAAGCGCCAGGATTGGCAGGAAATCACTTCACTGTGGCGGGTGGTCATGGTGTTGATCAGCGCGCAATAAGGTACGTTGATCGCGGTATAACCGACGGAAAGCAGCAGATAGGTTCCGAACGCCCAGGCGATTTTGACTCCCATACTGGCGTCGGGCACGGTGAAGGTGAGTACGCCGATAATGCCGATCGGCAATGCTATCCAAAGCTGCCAGGGGCGGAATCGCCCCCAACGGCTCTGCGTGCGGTCGGCGATCACGCCCATTATCGGGTCGGAAACCGCGTCAAATACGCGTAAGGCAATAAACAACGTGCCGACCAGAGCGGGCGTCAGACCAAACACATCGGTGTAGAAAAAGGTGAGAAAGTTCATGATAAGGCAGGTGATTACTGTCCCGCCTGCATCACCCAGGCCGTAGCCTATCTTCTCGCGTACCGACAGGCGGTCGTCAACGGCCTGCTGTACGACATCGGATTGTGTAATCGGAGTGGAAGTCATTCGATAACTCCTCGTGAATTGGATTTTATTATGTTCTGTAAGGTACCCGATTAATTCTGCACTGAAAGTCAGCGCCAACAAGGGAAGGGGAAAGTATAAAAAGAGGACAATTCCGACCTGTTCGTAGAATTGTGATTTCGATCGGGCGATGTTTCAATTATTCATTAATAATCAATGCTAAAAGGCAATTTCCAGGTTATTTAAAGTGAGAAAGTGAATGCCGACGCTCGAATTATCCATAGCACTTCCGATTAAAGTTCAAAACGGCGGATTATTTATTTCCCGTGGCGTTGGCCGTCACCCGGCTCGCAAATTAACCTCGTGGGAAATTATCTTTGTTGAAAAAGGAACATTAACGATTCAGGAGGAGAATTCGATTTTTGAAGTGCGCGCAGGTGAAAGCCTCCTGCTGTGGCCGAACCGCCGTCACGTAGGAACGGAGGATTTCCCTGCCGATCTGCGGTTTTACTGGCTCCATTTTGAACTAGAAACCGAACAGCTTGAACAAGCCGGAATAGCGCAGATTGGGCTTGAGCAATATTGCCGCGTCCAGGATGCATCTTATGTGGTATCGCTATTTCGCCAGTTTCTGACCGAGCAGGAAAAATTACAGCGAAGCGTTGCGTTGGAATTAATACTCCTGCTGATTTTGCAGCAAATTTCGCTCTCGAACGGGAGTGAGGAACATCAGGATGAAGCGGGCACGTCGATTGCGTGGAGGGCCAAACAAATTATCCGCACACAATTTCATTGCCCGCTTTCCACGTCGCAGCTGGCAAAAGAGCTGCACTGTAATGCGGATTATCTCGGGCGTGTTTTTCGCCGCACCTTCCATTTGACGTTGACCGAGGCGATTCAGCGCCAGCGTGTGCGCTCAGCGGAGAAACTGCTGCTCACCGATACCTCCTCACTCACTGAAGTAGCAAGCCGCTGCGGTTTTAATGATGTCGGTTACTTCCGCCAGATATTTCGCAAACATACCGGGCTGACGCCCGCCGTCTGGAAACGGCGGTACTGTAAGGAACACATCAATTCCGGCTGATTACTGGCCGTAATACGCATTCGCCCCGTGCTTGCGCAGATAATGTTTATCCAGCAATTCCTGCTGCATGGTTGGCAACTGCGGTGCGAGCTGGTGCGAGAACAGGCCCATATAGGCGCACTCTTCCAGCACTACGGCATTGTGGACCGCATCGGCAGCGTCTTTGCCCCAGGCGAAAGGACCATGAGAATTGACCAGCACGGCGGGGATCTGCATCGGGCTTAGGTCGCGCTCCTCGAAGGTTTTGATGATCACTTCCCCGGTCTGATACTCGTACTCCCCGGCTATTTCTGCGTGGGTCATTAGCCGCGTGCAGGGAATGTCACCATAGAAATAGTCGGCGTGCGTCGTGCCCCACGCCGGTAAATCCAGCCCGGCCTGTGACCAGATGGTCGCGTGACGAGAGTGAGTGTGGACGATGCCGCCAATCTCCGGATAGCGGCGATACAGCGCCAGATGGGTAGGCGTATCGGAGGACGGTTTTTTCGCGCCTTCGACCACTGTGCCGGTGGCAATTTCCACCACCACCATATCTTCAGCGGTCATTACGTCATACTCCACGCCGGACGGTTTGATGACCATCAGACCGCTTTCGCGATCCACCGCGCTGACGTTGCCCCAGGTAAATGTCACAAGCTGGTGGGCGGGAAGGGCCAGGTTTGCTGCCAGGACCTCCGCTTTGAGTTGCTCTAGCATGTCATGCCTCCTTCCTGCATACGGGCTTCAATCCAGCGCCGCGCTTCGATAATTTCCAGTACCGGCTCTTTGGCTTTTTCGGTCCACATTTCAATGAGAAATGCGCCACGATAGTTGAGCTGATTCAGTGCTTTAAACACGCCGACAAAATCGACGCAGCCTTCGCCGAACGGCACGTCACGAAATTGCCCTGGGCTTTGTTCGGTCACTGGTTGGGTGTCTTTCAGGTGGATAGCGGCGATCCGGTCGATGCCCAGCGTCAGTTCGGCGGTGACGTCGTTGCCCCACGCGCTCAGGTTGCCGACGTCTGGATAGACGCTAAACCAGGGTGACGCGAGCATGTCGTCCCACTTTTTCCATTTGCTGATCGAGTTCATGAACGCGGTATCCATGATCTCCACAGCCAGCATCACCTGCGCGGCGGCGGCCTGCTCCACCGCCCATGCCAGTCCTTCGGCAAAGCGTTGCTGAGTGCCCGCGTCATGCTCTTCGTAATAGACGTCGTAACCCGCCAGTTGGATGGTGCGAATGCCCAAATCGCGCGCCAGTTTGATCGCCTTGGTCATGATTTCGCGCGCGCGTTCGCGCACGGATTCATCGCGGCTGCCAAACGGAAAACGTCGGTGTGCTGACAGGCACATAGAGGGAATGGCGACGCCCGTTTCCAGCATCGCTTCGACTAGCGACGCGCGCTGCGTGGTACTCCACTCCAGCCTGGATAAGCGCTCGTCGGTTTCGTCCACCGACATTTCGACGAAATCAAAACCGCAGCTTTTGGCTAACACCAGGCGCTCCGGCCAGGAGAGATCTTTCGACAGCGCTTTTTCGTAAATCCCTAACGGATGCTGACGCATGGTTATTCTCCCCAGATTTCGCGGATTTGCGTGTGGAACTCATGGGCGACCTGCGGCGGATTGGCAGCGCCTGCCAGCGCCCGTCCGGCGATAAAGGCTTTGACGTTAATCTCGCGGAACAACGGTAAATCCGCCGGGGTGATGCCGCCGGTGATCGACAACTGCAGGCCGATGTCAGACAGAGCTTTCATTCTGGCGAGATCCACTTCCCCCCACTGCTGGCCGCTGGCCTGCGCGTCACGGCCACGATGATAAATCGCCTGTTTCACGCCTGCGCGATGCCACGCGCGGGCATCGTCCAGCGTCCAGTTACCGAACAGTTCCATCTGGATTTCGCACCCGCGCGCGGCGGCGACCGCGTGGCCTTTCTCAACCGTGGCGAGCGGTGCAGCGCAAATAATCGTCATCCAGTTAGCGCCTGCATCAAAGGCCTGCTGTGCCAGCGTTTCGCCTGCATCGGCCACTTTCCAGTCGGCAACAATGATTTTGTCTGGGCACTGCTGGCGCAAAGCGCGCACTGCCGAAAGGCCTTCGGTGAGGCACAGAATGGTGCCCGCTTCGACGATATCGACGCTTTCCTGCAACAGCGCCACATCGCGCTGCGCGGCCTGAAGAGAGGTATGGTCGAGCGCCAGCTGTAGTAATGGTCGGCTCATAGGTCGTACTCCTTAATGCGGGCGTGAAAACCCTGCAATGCTGAAATCAGTATCTGGTAGCGGTGATATTTGCGCTGGTAGGCGGCGTGCGCCTGCATATCGGGCTCAATGACGCGAATATCATGTTTGAGGTTTTGCTGTGCGGTGTGAAAGTCGGGGAAGATCCCGGTGCCGACAAGGGCAGCCAGCGCCGCGCCGGAGCAGCCGGTTTCTTCGACCTGCGGCAGTTCGATAGCCAGCCCACTGACGTCTGCCAGCATCTGCATCCACACCCTGGAATGGGTCGGGCCGCCGGTGACGCGCAGGGCGTGGACATCGGTAAAGCGCTCCAGCATGCGGTTGAGATGGGTCATGTGGCTGAACACCACCCCTTCATAAACGGCTTGCAACAGATGGGCACGGGTGTGCAGCGCCTGCATGCCGTAGAAGCCGCTCGTCATCTCCAGCCCGGCGTTGCTGCCGTAGAGAAACGGCAGGAAGAACACGCCGCTTTCCGCTTTGGGCAGGCTGGCAACGGCTTGGTTGATCTCGTCAAAAGAGATTTCACCCCACTGTGACGTGAGCCACTCAAGATTCCCGGAGGATGTCGGGCTAGCTTCGTGAACGATGTACTGCTGCGGATGAACGTAGCGGCCATAAACGTACGGGAAGGGTTCGTTATTGCCAATGCCGTTGGCAATCCCGCTGGTGACGGCCCAGGTTCCCATCACTGCGTTAAGCGTATGCTCGTCGTGCAGTCCGGCGCAGATCGCGGTGGAAACCACATCAAACAAGCCACCCACGACGGGCGTACCCGCCGCAAGACCGGTCAAGGTGGCTGCCTGAGCGGTGATTTCCCCGCAAATTTCTGCTGAACCGACGATGGGCGGCAAAGCGCTGTCGATTTCGCTGATGCCCAGCCAGCGCGTCAGCTGCGGGTCGTAGTCGCCCGTGTTCATGTTGTAGAGATTGGACTCGGAAATGTTGCTCTCTTCGCAGCCCTTTTTGCCCGTTAAACACCAGCGCAGATAGTCATGGGCCATCATCACGCAGCCGATCTGCTGGTAGCGCGGGTGGTCGTGCTCTTTGACCCAGCGCAACAGCGAAGCGGGATGCCCGGTCCACAGGGTTTGTCGCGTATGGGGGCAGAGTTTTTCTGGGATCTCGTCCTGCTGCCAGCGCTGGACGATTTCCAGCGCCCGGCGGTCGGAAGAGAGGATGGCGTTGCCTAAAGGGCGATCCTGTTTATCCAGCAGGAATAGACCTTTGCCCTGGGCGGAAATGCCGATACCTTTGATTTGGGAGCCACTAATGCCGGTATGTTTGAGCAGCGCGGCGACCGTCTCGTGGCAGCGCTGCCAGAGCAAATGCATGTCGCGCTCGGCATAGCCCGGACGCGGGCTGAGCGTCGTAACTGCGCAGCGTTCGATGCTGTGTTCTTTACCCTGGCTGTTGTACAGACCGGCTTTCAGATAAGTACCGCCACAATCGATACCCAGCCAGAAGGGTTCTTTTTCACTCATCTTTGCGATTCTCGGTTCGGTGGTTGCTGTTGCCGGGTGGCGCTTCGCTTACCCGGCCTACGTTCGTGGTTGTTGTTGCCGGGTGGCGCTGTGCTGACCCGGCCTACGGTGTCTCTTTTCACCCTCTCCCTGTGGGAGAGGGCTGGGGTGAGGGCATCAGGCCGCACGCTTGTGCGAATTCACCGACGGATTGGGCTGTGCACCTGCGTCGCATTTCGCGGGCAACAGCAGCGCCAACAGCGAAGCCAGTGCCAGGGAGATCGCCAGGCAGTACACCCCCGCATCTTTGCTGTACAACGTAATCAGCACGCCCACTGCATAAGGGCCGCAGAAGCCACCGAGGTTGCCGAGGGCGTTAATCACGCCGCGCGCGCCGCCTGCCATTTCTGCGCTGAACAGACGCGCCGGAATGGTCCAGAACACGCCCGCCGCCGACTGCAGGAAGAAGCCGCAGCCGACCAGCGCGGCATACGCCAGCCAGATGTTTTCCTTTAATGCAACGGAGAGGAACATGCACAGCGCAAAGCCGATCAGCGGCAGAGAGACGAACAGTTTGCGTTTGCCGGTACGGTCAGAGAGGGAAGAGAACAGGAACATTCCGGCAATTGCGCCAACATAGGGCAGAATGGCGAGCATCCCGACCTGTCCCATCGTGGAGTGCGTCAGTTCTTTCAAAATGGTCGGCAGCCACAGGGTGTAACCGTAAATCCCGGTCTGATAGAAGAAGTTCAGGGCGATCAGCTGCCACATGGTTTTGTCCGACAGCACCGCGCTCAGGGAGGCATTTTTCACCTCTTTGCCCGCGATGGCGCGTTGCTCGGCGGCTAACGTCTCAACCAGATACTTTTTCTCGGCGTCGGAAATCCATTTCGCCTCCTGCGGTCGGTCGTAGATGGTCTGCGTCCACAGCACCAGCACCACCAGCGACAGCAGCCCTTCGATGATAAACAGCCAGCGCCAGTCGAGGGCGGTAATAATCCAGCCGGAAAGAGGCGCAGTGATAATCCCGGCAATTGGCACGAACATGATCACTATTGCGTTAGCGCGACCGCGCTCGGCGTCCGGGAACCAGTTGCTGATCATGGTGAGCACCACTGGCAGCATTCCGCCTTCTGCCACGCCAAGTAAAAAGCGCAGGGCCAGCAGCTGATACTGATTAGTGACAACCCCCGTCAGAACGGAGATTACCGCCCAGGCGACTAGCGACCAGCCGATGAATTTTTTACCGCTGCCGTGTACGGCGATTTTGCCGCCGGGAACTTGCAGAAACAGATAACCGATAAAGAATATCCCGCCCGCTAAACCCGCCATCGTGGCGGTGATGCCTAACTCTTCATCCATACCGCCTGGCATCGCGAAGGCGATATTCACGCGGTCCATATAAGAAATAATGCAGGCGATAAGAATAGGGGGGATTATTCTCAACCAGCGTTGGCGCGGAATATCCGCCTGTAGAGCATGAGAAGAAATAGTCATAATTAATGTCTCATTAAGGTAATCGGCTCGGTAATAAGGTTTTTTATTTTTATTGTGCTGCTTTTTTTAGAACGCTAATACCGTCGCGCAAAATAGCGATGCGATGGCTGACGTCAGCATTAGCATTTATTTCCAGTAATTTGATACCGGAGAATTTCAATGTTGCAGCGCTTGCCGCAGTAAATAATTCATTAACATGTTCAGACGACATTAAACTTTCGGCGCAGAACGAAGAAAACGGCGCGTGAAGATCCTGCCAGTCGCCATACTCGCCCGTCGCCGTGGTGCCTGAAAACATCAGTGCGCCGAGCTTGCCCGCCTTCAATGCGGCCTGTACATGCGCAAGTGGCAGGCTGGTATTGCGCCCTTCAATGGCTGAGCGCGCCCAGTTGATACATACGCTGATATCAGTCCCGCGCAGCACGTCCAGAACGTTTTCGAGCGGTAAAAAACCTTTGCGCGGCGCGGTTCCGGTCATGGCGTCACAGTGTTCGAGCACCAGATCGCACGGCCAGTCCCAGTTGGCAATTTCGGCGATTGAGCGGGAAAAGGCGTCGGTGGCCTGTTCCACAGAGCCATTACCGGACTGCGGTGCGGCCTGCATTTCCAGGGCGGTTACTTTGCCGGGGAAGCGCGCGTTGACCGCGACAATCTTCTCTAACAGATGACGATAAAACGCCACGCTTTCGCGACGCTGCGTTTCGTCGGCAGACGCGAGGCCGAATCCGCCGTTGACGCCGCGACGACGCATGGTTTCCATCACTGCCGTGACCACGATTTCCCAGTCGCCCGGCGTATGGCGGAACAGCCACGCGTCCCCGAGCGGGTGCAGGTTTTCCAGACAGGGTTGTTCAAGGCCGCGAATGTCCGGCGTATCAGCAAGCTGACGCCAGAATTCACGCTCTTCCATTTCCCCTTTCTGATGAAACGAGGGTGCGCAGGGGTACGCACCAATAATAAAACCGGTGTTTGTCATTTCGCTTTCCTGTTTAATTCAAATAATTAAATCAATTCGCTGACAGCCACTTTAACGACAATTTTCCGAATGGCCGATTCCTTGTGCTGATGACATTGCGGGCGATGCACATCCTGCGGGAAAAAAATGGCGTAAATGCCCGGGATCATTTCAATAAACGATTCGTTTTCCATCTGGTGATAAAAAACAATGTCTCTTTGTTCCAGTAATGATTCACTTATTTCATTATTTCCAGTGTCGATCGCAAAACCTATTTTCTCTTCACCCCACGCCAGAAATTGAATATCCAGATAGCGGCGATGTACTTCCGGGCGGTTTTCGTGGTGCTCTTTGGTGGTGAGATCGAGGATCTGCGCGAAGATATTACGCCCGTCGATCTCCACCACTCCGGGTTCCAGCGCCGTGAAATCAGTGGTACGTAGAAATTCGAGCGCCCGTTCAATCGCCTGCGGCAAACGGCACGGGTTTGGCTGCGAAATATGTCCGAATATCATACGTCACTCCTTACAGCGACTGGATCTTCGCCCACACGCTGTCATCAATGGTGATGCCATTGCGACGGTTCTCTTCCAGCAAGCGGGTGAATTCATGCCCCGGCAGGCGCACGGCGACATCCTCGTCTGAACGTTCGGCAGTGGTGATGAAATCCATGATGCGCTGCAACTTGGCATCTCGGGTTGGGCCGTCGATCAGCTTGTCCACTTCGATGGCAATAAAGATCTGCGACACACCGTACTCGTCGCTGTTGTCCTGAGTGACTTCCGCCACGGACGATCCGTTGGAAAGGAGAGTGGCAATCATGTCGAGCACGATAGACAGGCCGGAACCTTTCCAGTAGCCCATCGGTAAAATGCGGCGGTTTTTCTCGATAACGCCCGGCTCTTTGGTCAGATTGCCTTCATCGTCAAACCCGCCATCGACCGGCAATTCGCGCCCGGCGAGGCGGTTCACTTCGAGCATGCCGTAAGAGAACATCGACATCGACATATCCACCATTGTGATAGGTGTGGAAGGAATGGCGACGATCAGCGGGTTGGTGCCGATGCGGCACTCCTTTGCGCCCCACGGTGGCATCACGGCGATGGAGTTGGTCCAGCAAATTCCGATATAGCCTTTCTCGGCGGCCTGCCAGCCGTAGCTCCCGCCGCGCATCCAGTGGTTGGCGTTGCGCAGCGCCACTAACCCAATCCCGTGATCCGAGGCCAGCTCGGTGGCGCGATCCATCATCTTTTTGGCGGTCAGGTTGCCGATGGAGCGCTGGGCGTCCCACTGCTCAATGGCACCCAGCGTGGTGGTGCGCTTCGGCTGCGCGTCGGGGATGATATCCCCGTTATCTAGCTGCTGAATGAAACGTGGGAAACGGTTCACGCCGTGTGAATAGACGCCGGATTCGGTGGTCCGCGCAAACATCTCTGCGCAGGCATCGGCGGTGTCGGCCTTAATGCCACGGTTGAGCAGTACCCGATTGAAGGCTGCTTTCAACTCGTCAAAGGTCACTTTCATCCCTGTTCTCCTGTTCGTGTGAGGGGCGCTTGTGAGTGCTTTTTTATCTCTAAATTCCACATTGCGAAATCTGATTTCAAATATAGCGATCAAAATTTGTTAGATCAACGACATTCATGTTTTTCAAAAACGAGTAAAATCAATGGATTGTGTTTTTTATGCTGAGATCGTGAACTGAACCACACTTTGCGCTACCATCAGGACGCGATTAACGGAGAGCCATTTGATGAGCATGAAAGAGAGCGAAATGACGCCAGAAAAAGAGAGGCCAGCAGGCAGCCAGAGTTTGTTTCGCGGCCTGATGCTGATTGAAATTCTGAGTAACTATCCGAATGGGTGTCCGCTGGCGCATTTATCGGAACTTGCCGGACTCAATAAAAGCACCGTGCATCGGTTGTTGCAGGGTTTGCAGTCGTGCGGGTACGTCACTCCCGCGCCAGCGGCGGGCAGTTATCGCCTGACCACTAAATTTATCGCCGTTGGGCAAAAAGCCCTGTCGTCGCTGAACATCATCCACGTGGCGGCGCCACATCTTGAAAATCTGAATATCGTGACGGGTGAGACGGTGAATTTCTCCAGCCGGGAAGATGACCACGCGATCCTGATCTACAAGCTGGAACCGACAACCGGCATGCTGCGCACACGCGCTTATATCGGCCAGCACATGCCGCTCTACTGTTCTGCGATGGGTAAGATTTACATGGCGTTTGGCCATCAGGATTACGTGGCGAGCTACTGGCAGAGTCATCAGGAGCAGATTCAGCCCCTGACCCGCAACACGATTACTGAGCTGAGTGCCATGTATGACGAGCTGGCGGAGATCCGTACCCGCAGCATGGCGATGGACAAAGAAGAGAACGAGCTGGGCGTGTCTTGCATCGCGGTGCCGGTATTTGATATTCACGGGCGCGTGCCGTATGCCATCTCCATTTCCCTGTCGACGTCGCGCATGAAGCAGGTGGGCGAAAAGAACCTGCTGAAACCGTTGCGTGAAACAGCAGAGGCGATTTCCCAGGAGCTGGGCTTTACCGTTCGCGGCTAAGTTCTGAAAAAAAAGGCCAGATGTCAAAATCTGGCCTTTTTCGTTACCCTGCCGGTGAGCCGTTAGCGGCTGCCTTCACTCCATGCCAGTTCAATCTCTTCGGCCAAAATTTTCACTCCGGCTTCGATTTTCTCTGGCTCCGGCACATAGTTCATGCGCATGCACTGATGCGTATGCGGCCACGGCTTATCCAGCCCTGGGAAGAAGTAATCTCCCGGCACCATCAGCACGCCGCGTTTTTTCAGGCGCTGATAGAGCAGCTCGGTAGTGATCGGCAAGTCTTTAAACCACAGCCACAGGAAAATCGCCCCTTCAGGTTTATGAATCAGGCAGCGATCTTCGGGTAAATAGCGGCGAATGGTGGCGATCGTTTCTTGCACACGCTGAAAGTAAAACGGCTTTATCACCTCATTCGACAGGCGCAGCAGATCGTTGCGCTTAATCATTTCGCTCATCATCGCTGGGCCGATTCCGCCAGGCGCAAGGCTGATTATGCCGTTCATATTGGTGATGGCACTGATGATTTTTTCGTTGGCGATAATAATGCCGCAGCGGCTGCCCGGCAGGCCGAGCTTCGAGAGGCTCATGCACAGGACGATATTTGGGTTCCACAGCGGGCGGGCTTCGCTAAAGATAATGCCGGGGAACGGCACGCCGTAGGCGTTATCGATAACCAGCGGAATACCGTGTTGATTGGCCAGGGCGTCTAATTTCAGCAGCTCTTCGTCGGTGATGACGTTACCCGTCGGGTTGGTTGGCCGCGAGACGCAAATCATGCCGGTCTCTTCGCCGACGTGCAGATGTTCAAAATCGACGTGATATTTGAACTGGCCTTCTGGCAGCAACTCAATGTTTGGCCGCGCCGAGACAAACAGGTCCTCTTCCAGCCCGGAGTCAGCGTAACCGATGTATTCTGGTGTCAGCGGGAACAGCACCTTTTTGGTGGTGCCATCGGCGCTGCGCCCTGCAAACAGGTTAAACAAGTAGAAAAATGCGCTCTGGCTGCCGTTTGTCAGTGCAATATTCTGTGGCTCGATATCCCAACCCAGTTCATCGCGCAGCATATCGGCCAGCAGTGCCAGCAGCTCGGTTTTGCCCTGCGGGCCGTCGTAATTGCACAGCGCATCAGTGGCTTTGCCGTTTTGCAGCATCTCCGCCAGCAGGTTGTGGAAGTAGTCGTTCATGGCCGGGATTTGGGCCGGATTCCCCCCGCCGAGCATGATGGCGCCCGGTGTGCGCAGCCCATCGTTGAGATCCTCCATCAGGCGGGTGATGCCTGAATGGCGGGTGAATTTGTCGCCGAAAAGTGAAAAAGTCATAGCAGGTGATCTGGCATTCTTATAATGAAAGTGGGTAACCATAACGCTAGCATCGTGCGGGTGCAAATCGAGGGAAGAGGGCTGGATCGTGGTTTTGTTTCGCTGATTTGTATTTGTGTGGTGAATTATTCTGATAAAAGCGGTCCTCGTCGGATTGACGGAGACCACGCGGAGATTACCGATTTCCGGCCCAGACCACCATCACGCTATCGCCCTGATGCTGGCGCACGAAACCGTAGCCTTGCTTGAGGGAAAGCGTGGTTTGCGTGCCTTCGCCAATGGCCGGATGGCGCGCCCGGAACTGTCCGAGAATTTGCCAGTGCTTAACGGTCGCCGCCTGATTGCCTGCGACATCCTGCCAGTTCATATCCGAGCGTGTTCCCTGGAGCGGATCGGAGCCGGTTGGGCCGAATGGGCGTTCAGATTCATCGCCGTAATAAATCTGCACTGAACCGGGGGAGAGCAACAGGAGTTCCGCCGCACGCGGGCCACCGTCGCGGAACAGGCGCGTGTCGTGGGAGGAGAGATAGCTCAGGACGTTGAATCCCTGTAATTTTTCTGCCATTTGCTGCCAGGTCATATCCATATCGGCCAGGCAATCCACCGCTTTGGCGGCCTGCTCCTGATAGTCAAAGTTGATCATCGCGTCGAATCCGTGGCGGTAGTACTCGCTTTGCATCACGCCATGCCCCCAGGATTCTCCCGTCATCCAGAACGGAGTGTCATCGAGTGTTTTATCCGGGTTAGCCTGTTTCCACTCTTTGAGCGCCTGCGTCGATTGCGCCTTCAGCGCTTGCCAGGCGGGTAGCTCGACGTGTTTGGCGGTATCGACGCGGAAACCGTCGATGCCGTAGTCGCGTACCCATTGGCTGAGCCAGTGGGTGAGATAATCACGCGGTGTATATCCGGCGATTTCTTTGGCGTGGGTGTCCGGTTTATGGCGATAGAAATTGGGCAAACCGGATGGCGTGGTGGATTCGGTTTTGAGATCCGGTAAAAAGGCCAGTGACATGGTCAGATCGTCGAAGCCGGGGTTGTCGTAATCGCCAATATCGGTGCGGACCCAGTTTTTGCCCCACCACTTTTCCCACCCGGCTTTGTCGCTGAAATTGATGTAGTCGTTAAAGCTGTGCCAGCTCTGCCCGGCGGCAGGTTTCCAGTCGGTCCAGCGTTCGCCCAGCGTCTTTTTCAGCTCGTCACCCTGCAAATACAGCGCGCCGAACTGGAACTCCTGCATATCAGCAAGCGTAGCGTAGCCAGTGTGGTTCATCACGACGTCAAAGAGAATGCGTATGCCGCGTTTGTGTGCCTCATCGACCAGATGGCGCAGATCGTCTTCGTTGCCCATATTGGCGTCGAGTTTAGTCCAGTCCTGCGTGTAGTAGCCGTGATAGGCGTAGTGCGGGAAATCGCCTTTCGTGCCGCCGCCAACCCAACCGTGAATTTGCTCCAGCGGTGAGCTTATCCACAGCGCGTTAACGCCAAGTTGTTGCAGGTAATCAAGCTTGCTGGCGAGCCCTTTGAGATCGCCGCCGTGGAAGGTGCCAATCTCCTGCATGCCGTCTTTATGGCGGCCATAGCTGTTATCGTTTGAGGGATCGCCGTTTACGAAGCGGTCCGTCAGCACAAAGTAGACGGTGGCGTTTTGCCAGCTGAATGGCGCGGCTTTGTCGGTTTCTGCACGCTCAAGCAGCAGCAGACCGTTACTGTTCGCGGCGGGTTGCAGGGTGATTTTCCCTTGTTGCACCGTGGCCGTCTGCTGACTGTAGAAATCCCGGACGACGGAGCCTTCCGGGAAAGTGTCTTTAACCTCGATAGTGAGCGGTTTTCCGTCCCATCTCGGGCACTGGCGAGTGATATCCGCAACAGGTTTTTCTGCGGCGCTTTGCACTGTCAGCATGAGCGTCGGCGTGCCTGAGCGCGTATCAATGCGCATCTGATAATCGCCCTCGCGGAACAAACGCCACTGTGGCGGCGTTCCTTCACAAGGTTTTAGCGACATCATCTCATTGAGTTTAATCGGGTTTGTCGGCTGCCAGCACACGTTGTCAAAACTCAACGTCAGCGGGCGAGTACCCTTCGCAAACTTCGCGTGGCTGGTGAATACCCCAGCCGCCTCGGCATTGAACGCGGAGAAGCCAGGAGATGACCAGTCTGCATTTGCCATCGCGGGTAAAAGCAAAAGGGCTAAAGCTGAGCGTTTCATTCCATTTTCCTGTCGCGGCAATTTTAACCAGTGTGCCATCAGGATTATAGCGAGGACTCCTCCCTCTGAGCTTTATGCCAGGAGGAGCCGAAAGGGTGAGTGATCTCGCGCAAAATTAGGCGGTTATCTGCGATATCGCACACATATTTGCAGAAATGATGGTTAAGTGAGCAAGTTTCAGGTGACATAGTTTCGGAATTGGACTATTTCTTTGGATGCTCTGGAAGACTATTTTTGATATGATTTGAGATTCCGCTCTCAATTTTGTGAAAAAAATAAGGTGTTGGAATGTTTATATCCGACCAGGAGACCTAATGATATCGACTCCCATACGACGATTTGGGGCTACGATACTCATGTTGCTCACCGTGATATTTTCAGGTGAGGTGCTTGCGAAGACGCACACGGATACAACGAGTAAAAAAGCCCACGTCATAAAGACGACCAGCAGTAGCAGTAAGATTAAGGTTAGCAGTAAACAAGAGTATTCTCGCAATAGTGTAAAGAGCAGTTCACTTCCTGATTTGCGAAAATACCCTTCCGGGACACCAAGGAAAAAAGCGTTTCTCCGGACGGTAATGCCTTATATTACAAGCCAAAATTCTGCGATTACCGCAGACCGTAACTGGCTGGTTTCAAAACAGTACGAAAGCCGCTGGTCACCAAGCGAACGCGCACGTCTGAAAGACATCGCGGCGCGCTACAAAGTGAGCTGGAACGGTAATACCCGCCGCGTGCCGTGGAACTCACTGCTTGAGCGCGTGGATATTATCCCGGGCAGCATGGTCGCGACAATGGCGGCTGCAGAGAGTGGTTGGGGCACGTCAAAACTGGCGCGTAACAACAACAATCTCTTCGGCATGAAATGCGCCAAAGGCCGTTGTAACAATGTGCCTGGCAAAGTGAAAGGCTATTCGCAGTTTGAATCGGTGAAAGATTCGGTGAATGCCTACGTCGTGAACCTGAACACGCATCCGGCGTATTCTTCGTTCCGTAAGTCACGCGCCCAACTGCGTAAAGCAGACCAGGAAGTGACCGCGAGCACCATGATTCACAAGCTGAAAGGTTATTCGACGCAGGGTCAGAGCTACAACAACTACCTGTTTGCGATGTACCAGGATAACCAGCGCTTAATTGCCGCCCACATGTAACACTCTCCAAAAAAACGCCTTCCACTGGAAGGCGTTTTTCGTTGTCACATCAATGCTATATCAGCACTTCGCTGTACCGCTCCCGATACTCTTTCGGCGTAGTGTCATAATCTTTTTTAAACACAGAATAGAAATACTGCAGTGACGGATAGCCGCACATCTGCGAAATTTCATTGATCGACAGTGACGTTGAGATCAGCAAACTGCGGGCTTTCTCCAGCTTCTCGGCATGAATAACCGCGTGGATTGTTTCTCCGACTTCTTCCTTAAAGCGTTTTTCCAGATTCGAGCGCGAAATCCCCACTGCATCCAGTACCTGATCGACCTTAATGCCTTTACAGGCGTGATTGCGAATGTAGTGCATAGCCTGAATAACCGCAGGGTCGTTCAGTGAGCGATAGTCCGTCGAGCGGCGTTCCACCACGCGAACGGGGGGAACGAGCAAGCGTTGCAGAGGAAGGGTTTCGTTATCCAGCAGGCGATGGAGTAACTTTGCCGCCTGATATCCCATCTGCCGCGTACCCTGTGCTACCGACGACAGCGCTACGCGTGACAGATAACGCGTCAGCTCTTCGTTATCAATGCCAATGACGCACAGCTTTTCAGGAACCGGAATGTGCAAATGATCGCAAACCTGCAAAACGTGGCGTGCGCGGGCATCGGTCACGGCAATAATGCCCGTTTGTGGCGGCAGCGTTTGCAGCCAGTCAGCCAGCCGGTTTTGCGCGTGCTGCCAGTTTTCAGGAGCAGTTTCCAGCCCCTGATAGACCACGCCACGGTATTTCTCATGGGCGACAATCTCGCTGAAAGCATATTCGCGCTCCATCGCCCAGCCTTTGCCGCTGGAGGCTGGAAGGCCGTAAAAAGCAAAGCGGTGAACGCCTTTTTCTTTTAAATGCAAGAATGCGCTCTCGACCAGGGCGTGATTATCGGTCGCGATATAATGGACCGGAGGATATTTTTCTGGCGAGTGGTACGAGCCGCCGACACCCACAATTGGAACGTCGACGTCGGTGAGCAACTGCTCGATCACTGGATCGTCATAATCGGCGATAACGCCATCGCCCAGCCAGTCTTTGATGTTTTCAATGCGGGTGCGGAAGTCTTCTTCAATGAAAATATCCCACTCCGATTGCGACGCCTGCAAATATTCACCCACGCCCTCGACAACCTGACGGTCATAGGCTTTGTTGGCGTTGAATAACAACGTAATGCGGTGACGCTTCTCAAACATGGCTTATCTTTCCCAAATCAGTGACAACGGGGCTTATGCCCGTCGTTTGGTCGCGGAGTCCATCCAGACTGCCAGCAATAAAATGGCGCCTTTAACGATATACTGCCAGAAGGTCGGTACGTCCATCATACTCATTCCGTTATCCAGCGACGCCATAATAAATGCACCCATCACGGCCCCTGCAACACTGCCAATGCCGCCTGCGAGGCTGGTTCCACCGATGACACACGCAGCGATAGCATCCAGCTCGGCAATATTCCCGGCGGAAGGTGAACCCGCGCCCAGTCGCGAGCTCAAAATCAGCCCGGCGATCGCCACCATCAGGCCATTTATCGCGAAAACAGCAAGCTTGGTGCGCTCTACATTAATACCCGACAGTCGTGCGGCTTCGATGTTGCCGCCGATGGCGTAAATACGCCGACCAAAGGCGGTGCGGGTCGCCATAAACATGCCTGCCAGCAGCAGTAGTGTCAGAAGCAACACGGGCGTTGGTACGCCACGGTAGTCATTCAGCAGCCAAATCGCACCTAGCACAATAACGGCGGTCAGCGCCTGACGTCCAACCATAGACGTAGAGGGAGTTGCAGCCAGCCCCAGCGCCTCACGGCGCATTCTGGCGCGCCATTGCCAGGCAATAAACGCCATTAGGCCAATCGCGCCAAAGGTAAAACCGACACCATCAGAGAGATAGCTTTGACCAATTTGCGACATTGATGCGCTGGTCGGTGAAACGGTAGTGCCATTGGTGATGCCGATCAGGATGCCGCGAAAGGCGAGCATCCCCGCGAGGGTGACGATAAACGAGGGCACTTTGCGATACGCCACCCACCAGCCGTTCCAGGTGCCGAGCAGCAGGCCGAGCACCAGCGTGACCGCGACAGTCAATGGCAGCGGCCAGCCGAGCCAGACGTCGAAAATCGCAGCGACACCGCCGAGTAACCCCATCATCGAGCCGACCGACAGGTCGATTTCCGCCGAAATAATCACGAACACCATTCCGACGGCCAGAATGCCGGTGATAGCTGTCTGGCGCAGAAGATTAGAGATGTTACGCGCGCTCAAATAGGAGCCGTCGGTCATCCAGGTGAAGAACAGCATGATGACGATAATGGCGGCGATCATGACGAAAACCTGCAGGTTTAACGCTTTAAATCCCGAGAACAGACCTGGCACAGACGCAGGGGCTTTGATTTCAGACGGGTTACTTTTCGACATGGCGTTCGCTCCTCAGGGCAGCTTCCATCACCTGTTCCTGGGTCAGGTTTTGGTTTTTCAGATTAGCTTTCAGTTTGCCTTCGTGCATCACCAGGACGCGATCGCTCAGGCCGAGTACTTCGGGCAGTTCAGATGAGATAACAATGACGGCGATACCCTGCTGCACCAGCTGGTTTATGAGTTTGTAGATTTCATATTTTGCGCCGATGTCGATCCCGCGCGTTGGCTCATCCAGGATCAGAATGCGCGGATTGAGAAGCAGGCAGCGCGCCAGAATGGCCTTCTGCTGATTGCCGCCGCTCAGCCGTCCGATAGCCAGCTCCGGTGAGGAGGTTTTGACTTTCAGGCGCGCTAAAGACTGGAGAATGCACTGTTGTTCTGCAGCATCGTCCAGGCTGCTCAGCGCACCTGAAAACTGGTCGAGTGCAGCCAGGGTGATGTTTTTACCCACCGCCATGACCGGCACAATTCCGTCTTTTTTTCGGTCTTCAGGGACCATAGCAATACCCTGCGCGATCGCCTGCTGACAGCTGCGGATTTGCACAGGTCGCCCGTCGATAGAGATGTTGCCTTCCCAGCGCCCAGGCCAAACGCCAAACAGACACTGAACGGCTTCGGTTCGCCCTGCACCGACTAAGCCCGCAATACCGAGGATTTCCCCGCGTTTAAGCGAGAAGGAGATATTGTTGACGCGTTTGATATGGCGGTTAACCGGATGCCAGGCGGTTAGATTCTCGACACGGAGGATTTCGTCCCCGGTGGCGTGCGGTTCGCTCGGGTAGAGCGCGGTCAGTTCGCGGCCCACCATCATGGTGATGATGTCGTCTTCACTCATCCCGGCGGCTTCTCGTGTGCCAATATGCTGCCCGTCGCGGATCACGCAGATGGTGTCTGAAATCGCCTTCACTTCGTTGAGTTTGTGAGAAATATAAATGCAGGCGATACCGTGATGCTGTAGGTCGCGGATGATATCCAGCAAGACCGCTGTTTCTTGCTCCGTCAGGGATGCAGTGGGTTCGTCGAGGATTAGCAACCGCACCTGTTTGTTCAGCGCTTTGGCAATTTCGACCAGTTGTTGCTGGCCTAAGCCCAAATCACCGACGCGCGTGTTCGGTGAGATGTTAAGACTCACCTGAGCGAGCAACTTCTCACAGCGCAGGGTCATGGTGTCGTAGTCCAACACGCCGAAATTCGAGATCTCCGCGCCGAGAAAAATATTCTCCAGCACGGTGAGATGCTTCACCAGCGCCAGCTCCTGGTGAATGATGGCGATACCTTTGCGCTCCGTATCGCGAATATGCGTGGCTTGCAGCGTTTCCCCGGCAAAGACGATTTCACCGTCGTAACTGCCGTGAGGGTAGATGCCGCACAGCACTTTCATCAGCGTAGATTTACCTGAGCCATTTTCGCCGCAAAGAGAGACTATCTCGCCGGGGTTTAATCTTAGGCTCACGTTGTCGACAGCTTTCACCGCGCCAAAGGCTTTGGTGATACTTTTCATTTCAAGTAAATAAGGCATAACTGCTCCACATAATCCGAAGGAATACCCGGACAAATCGACGAGCCCCTGCACGCAGGGGCGATGCGGGATTACAGTTCGCTCTTCTTGTGGAAACCGTCTTTCACAACGGTGGAGTCAATGTTTTCTTTGGTGACTTCAATTGGCGTCAACAGACGGGCTGGGACATCTTTCAGGCCGTTATTTAATGAGGAATCCGCTTTAGGCTGCTGATCGTTGCCCAATTCAACGGCAATTTCAGCGGCGGTATTGGCGAGTTCAGTGATCGGTTTGTAGACCGTCATGGTCTGCGTGCCGGCAATAATGCGTTTCACACCCGCGAGGTCGGCATCCTGTCCAGAAATTGCCACTTTCCCCGCCAGACCCTGCGCACTCAGTGCCTGAATGGCACCGCCAGCTGTGGCATCGTTTGAGGCGACAACGGCGTCGATTTTGTTATTGTTTGCCGTTAGCGCATTTTCCATAATCTTCAGTGCGTTTTCAGGCAGCCAGCCATCGGCCCATTGATCGCCAACCACTTTAATTTTGCCGTCGTCGATGTAAGGCTTAAGCACTTTCATCTGTCCTTCACGGAATAATTTGGCGTTGTTATCAACCGGGGAACCGCCCATCAGGAAATAATTCCCCTGGGGCACTTTGTCGACGAGGCTCTGTGCCTGTATTTCACCGACTTTTTCATTGTCGAAGGAAATATAAAAATCGATATCGGCGTTATTAATCATACGGTCATAGGCTAAAACTTTAATTCCCTCTTGTTTTGCCTCTTTTATCACATTACTCAGCACCTGACCGTTGTAAGGAATAATGACCAAGACATCTACGCCACGGTTAATCATATTTTCGATTTGCGACATCTGCGTTTCTTCATTGCCATTGGCTGATTGAACAAACACTTTTGCGCCGAGTGATTCTGCTTTATTCACAAAAATATCGCGGTCTTTTTGCCAGCGCTCCAGGCGCAAATCATCAATTGCCATTCCGATTTTGACTTCTTTAGCATGTCCCGCAACGCTTGTTAGCAGTAGCGAAGCACAGAGAGTAAGGCACAGGTTTCTTATCGTCATCATTATTTTACCTTTTTTGTAGGGTGGTAAGGCTTGGACAAAAGAATCTTTTACTGCCAGATACGCAGCAAATTCTTAACGGGGAAAGGGAAACTAGCAATTACAGATTTTTATCTTCTCATTATGATATTTGGTTTATTTGCGAATTTATGACCGCGATCTGATTTTAAAATGCGCAACTTATTAATTACACATGATTCTGGAATAAGCGCCGAAAATTCGTTTGCTTGCGTATTAATTTTGCGAGCCAGCGCACGTTTGTGCATTCTCTCAATACCAGTGTGAAATAACGTAATTGAGCAAGACGCAATGAGTATTCACTATTACTCCATCATCGAATACTCGACGCACCTCTTGATTATGGAGTTCACTATGCAAGCTTATTTCGACCAACTCGACCGCGTTCGCTATGAAGGCCCGAAATCCACCAATCCGTTAGCATTTCGTCACTACAACCCGGACGAGCTGGTGCTGGGTAAGCGCATGGAAGACCATTTGCGTTTCGCCGCCTGCTACTGGCACACCTTCTGCTGGAATGGCGCGGATATGTTCGGTGTCGGCTCGTTCGACCGTCCGTGGCAGCAGCCTGGCGAAGCACTAGAACTGGCGAAACGCAAAGCCGATGTGGCATTCGAGTTTTTCCACAAACTGAACGTTCCGTATTACTGCTTCCACGATGTTGACGTCTCTCCGGAAGGCGCGACGCTTAAAGAGTATCTGAATAACTTTGCTCAGATGGTGGATTATCTGGGTGAAAAACAGCAGCAAAGCGGCGTGAAGCTGCTGTGGGGCACGGCAAACTGCTTCACCAACCCTCGCTACGGCGCGGGTGCGGCAACCAACCCAGACCCTGAAGTGTTCAGCTGGGCCGCTACTCAGGTCGTGACCGCAATGAATGCCACGCATAAGCTGGGTGGTGAGAATTACGTCCTGTGGGGCGGTCGCGAAGGCTACGAAACGCTGCTCAACACTGACCTGCGTCAGGAACGTGAGCAGATTGGCCGCTTCATGCAGATGGTGGTCGATCACAAACACAAAATCGGTTTCCGCGGTACCTTGCTGATTGAACCGAAACCGCAGGAGCCCACCAAACACCAGTACGATTACGACGTCGCGACGGTGTACGGTTTCCTCAAGCAATTTGGTCTGGAAAAAGAGATCAAAGTGAATATCGAGGCCAACCACGCGACCCTGGCAGGGCACTCTTTCCATCATGAAATTGCTTCTGCGATTGCCCTGGGTATCTTCGGTTCTGTCGATGCAAACCGTGGTGACCCGCAGCTCGGATGGGATACCGACCAGTTCCCAATCAGCGTTGAAGAGAATGCGCTGGTGATGTACGAAATCATCAAAGCAGGCGGCTTCACGACGGGCGGCCTGAACTTTGACGCCAAAGTGCGTCGTCAGAGCACCGATAAATACGATCTGTTCTACGGCCATATTGGCGCGATGGACACTATGGCGCTGGCGCTGAAAGTGGCGGCCCGCATGATTGAAGACGGCGAGCTGGATAAACGCGTGGCGAAGCGCTATTCCGGCTGGAACAGTGAGCTTGGCCAGCAAATTTTGAAAGGCCAGTTATCCCTTGCTGAGATAGCGAAGTACGCTGAACAGCATAGTCTGGCGCCGAGCCATCAGAGCGGTCACCAGGAGCTGTTGGAAAACCTGGTGAATCACTACCTGTTTGATAAGTGATCGATAATGCCGGGCGGAGCTTTGTTTGCCCGGCCTACAATCTACGGTCAATGTAGGCCCGGTAAGCTTCGCGCCACCGGGCGTTTCTGTTAAAGGAGTCACCACTATGTATATCGGGATTGATCTTGGCACATCGGGTGTGAAAGCCATTCTGTTAAACGAGCAAGGCGACGTGCTGGCCTCGCACACTGAAAAGCTGCACGTCTCGCGCCCGCACCCGTTATGGTCAGAGCAGGACCCGGAAGCGTGGTGGCAGGCGACAGATCGCGTGATAAGAGCATTGGGCCAACAGCACAGTTTGCGTGAGGTCAATGCGCTGGGGATTGCCGGACAAATGCACGGTGCAACCTTGCTGGACAGTGAACACCGCATACTGCGCCCAGCGATTTTGTGGAATGACGGACGTTGCGCCGAAGAGTGTGCGCTCCTCGAAGAACGGGTGCCGACGTCACGCCAAATCACCGGTAACCTGATGATGCCAGGCTTTACCGCGCCTAAGCTACTGTGGGTGCAACGCCACGAGCCGGACATTTTTAAGCAGGTAGCGAAAGTCTTGCTACCAAAAGATTATCTGCGTTTTCGTATGACCGGTGATTTCGCCAGCGACATGTCGGACGCGGCAGGAACGATGTGGCTTGATGTTGCTAAACGCGACTGGAGCGAGGCGATGCTCGATGCCTGCCAGTTGACCCGTGATCACATGCCTGCGCTCTTCGAGGGCAGCGAAATCACCGGTGTGCTCAATCCGTCGATTGCGGATAGCTGGGATATGCCTGCCGTGCCGGTGGTGGCGGGCGGGGGCGATAACGCGGCGGGTGCCGTAGGCGTTGGGATGGTTGATGCAGGACAGGCGATGCTGTCGCTCGGTACCTCAGGCGTCTACTTTGCGGTGAGTGATGGTTATCGCAGCAATCCGGAGAGCGCGGTGCACAGCTTCTGCCACGCGTTGCCGGGGAAATGGCATTTGATGTCGGTGATGTTAAGCGCCGCGTCGTGTCTGGACTGGGCGGCAAACCTGACAGGGCTTAAAGATGTTCCCGCGCTCATTTCGGCGGCACAGCAGGCCAATGAAGAAGCGGGTGCCGTGTGGTTCTTGCCGTATCTTTCAGGTGAGCGCACGCCGCACAATAATCCAGAGGCGAAAGGTGTCTTCTTCGGCTTAACGCATCAGCATGGCCCGGCCGAACTGGCGCGTGCGGTGCTCGAAGGCGTTGGTTATGCACTGGCAGATGGCATGGATGTAGTTCATGACTGCGGGCTAAAACCGACCAGCATTACCCTGATCGGTGGAGGCGCGAGAAGCAGCTACTGGCGGCAGATGCTGGCAGATATCAGCGGTTTGCAGCTTGATTACCGCACCGGCGGCGACGTGGGGCCGGCTCTGGGCGCGGCGCGTCTGGCGCAGATTGCCGTCAACCCTGACAAACCCCTGGCGCAGCTTCTACCGCAGCTTACGCTGGAACAGGAACACAAACCGGACGCGGTGCGCCATGCACGTTACGCCGAACGCCGCGAAGTGTTCCGTAAAATCTATCAACAGCTTCTGCCGTTAATGTCGTAAAGATAGGTTGTCCCGAAGCGACGTGAGGATGTCCTTTTTTGGCCTTCTCGTGAAACGCTCTCCTCGTCAGTATAGAGATACACCCACTGGCGAGGAGCATCACCATGTCGCGCACCGCACTCATTAACATCGATACTCAGCAGTCGTTCCATCATCGCGAATACTGGCAGGAAGAGGGATTTCAGGCGTTTCAGCAGGCCATTCTTGGGCTGATTGAAGGCTGTGAATCGCGCGATATCCCTGTCGTTGATATCTTCCACGTCGATGATACGGGCCCATTCTCCCTGCAAAGTGGTTTTGTAACGCCGATGTCCTTTTTGCGCCATCAGCCTGCCGTCGTATTCCACAAGCATGTGCATAATGCCTTTACGGATACGGGCCTTGACCACTGGCTACGCGAGCGTGATATTAACCATCTTGTTATTTGTGGCCTGCGCACGGAACAGTGCTGCGAAACCACCGCGCGAGTCGCGTCAGATTTGGGCTATACGGTAACATTTGTCAGCGAAGCCACCCTGACGTTCCCGATGACCTGGAAGGGCGTGACGCTCAATACCGACGACCTGCGCCATCGCACGGAAACGGTGCTGGCCGGGCGTTTTGCTGAAATCAAAACTGTGGCGGAGACGCTGGAGTCACTCTGATGAGTATTGACATCTGGTTTGTGATGTTGCCGGGAGTGCTGGCGCTGGATATGTCTGGCCCGGCAGAAACTTTTGTGCTGGCGGGCGACGCGTTTCGCCTGCACTACATCGGCCCACAGCCGGAAGTCCCCACCTCGATTGGCCTGACGATGGGCGGTATTGCGCCTTTACCTGACTCACTGCCCGATGGCAGTTTGCTGGTATTACCGGGCGTGAGCGATTCTCGTCACCAATTCTCAACGCCTCAGGCTCAATGCGTACAGCACTGGCTGATGCGCATGCAGCCTGACATCCATCGCCAGGCTATCACCGTGATGTGCGTCTGCTCCGGTGCGCTGCTGGCGGCCAAATCAGGTTTACTCACCGGGAAGCAGTGCACGACCCATCACGATGTGATCGTCCGTCTTCGCGACGCCGCGCCAGGGGCGGTTATCAAAGAGAATCGTATTTTTGTGCAGGACGGGAATATCTGGACCAGTGCCGGGATCACCTCAGGTATCGATCTTGCGCTGCACCTGATGAACCGCCTGTGTGGGCCGGAAAAGGCGCTGGCTGTCGCGCGGGAAATGGTTGTGTGGTTTCGGCGTTCGGGTGACGATCCGCAGCTTTCACCCTGGCTGCGCTATCGCAACCATCTGCATCCGGCCATCCACCGCGCGCAGGATGCGCTCACCGCTGAGCCGCAAAAAGGCTGGCAGCTGGCGGACATTGCTGCCCTGGCGCACGTCAGTCCCCGACATTTAACGCGCCTGTTTCAGGAGCATCTGGGCATCAGCGTGCGCGACTATCTGGAACAGCTGCGGCTGGCGATGGCCCAACAGTGGCTGTTACAGGGGCGCGGCGTGGAGCAGGCGTCTATCGCCGCCGGGTTTTCATCCCCACGCCAGTTTCACCGGGCAAAACAGCGGGCGATCAGCTGACAAATCGACGCGTGTCCACGCGCTGTAGCAGCATCGACAGCAGCAGGCTGATAAACAATGTCGCGGTGAAAATCCACACCATATCCAGAACCGGCCAGCTTTTTAGCTCGAATCCACGTGTGCGTAGAGCGTGGATCACCAGCGCGTGAAAGCCGTAAATACCGAGCGAGTGACGAGAGATAAGCGCCAGAACGGGAAGTGGGCGCGTATTAAGGGTGTTTTTGACGAGCGTCAGCAGACAAATGGCGCAGATAAAGACCATCGGGCCGCAGTAGACATACCAGGTATCGGCAAAATTCCCTCGCCACTGTAGTTCATGCAATGTCCCACGAGAGATAACAACGACCGCCGCGATAAACAGCGCACAGCATAGCCACGTCAGCCAGGATTTACGCGTATCCAGCATCCCGATCGCCCGGCCCAGCATTCCATAAATCACGTAGTAAAACGTATCGCCATTGATATAGAGGTTGATCGGCAGCCACTCAAAGCCGCCAATTTTCTGCGAAACGGTATTGGGATTGGCGAGCAGACCAATCACCACCATCAGCGCCAGCAGCATCTTTCCGCCGACGTTTTTTACCTGAATCAGAGGGGAAACCAGATAAATCACAATGATGGCGAAGAAAAACCACAGGTGATAGAAAACAGGTTTTTGCAGCAGATATCGCAGCGACAGCTCACCGTTGATCGAGGTAAACAGGAAGATATAGAGCAGGGCTACGGCGCTGTAAAACAGCAGGCACAAACCGATACGCAGGAAGTGGCGCGGCTGCGCGCTGCGCTCGCCGAAAAAAAGATAACCGGAAATCATGAAAAACAGCGGGACGCTGACGCGTGATGCCGAGTTGAGGATATTGGCAATATCCCAGTTCATCGGGCTGATGCTGTGCGCATTGGTGATATACCAGGTTGTGGTGTGAATCATCACGACCATCAAGCACGCAATCCCTCGCAAATTATCAATCCAGCTAATTTTTGACTGCATCAGTTCCTCTGTTCTGGTGGCAAATACGGTCTGACTGTCATTGTGTGCTAGCCTCTCACTGGATAATTCTGAGTTTGTCCAGGCGGGCTTGAACGAAAGTCGCGAGATTCGCAGAATGCCGGACCATAATCTATAAAGTTTTAATACTAAAAATAACAGCCAGAAAACACGGCGGTAATAAAAATGATGATCACGCGCGCTGCGTCACTGATTCTGCTCGTTTTGCTTGCAGGGTGCAGTTCACAGGAAGACGCTCCGGTACAACGAGCGCAGAAAAGCAAAGTCAGCCCGGAACGCTCGCTCAATATGGAGCAACTGTGCAAGGATCAGGCGGCTCATCGCTATAACACCGGCACGCAGAAGATTGACGTGACCGGCTTTGAGCAATTCCAGGGCAGCTACGAGATGCGTGGGTATACGGCGCGTAAAGAGGGCTTTACCTGCTCTTTTGACGCAGACGGGCAGTTTTTGCATCTCTCCATGCGCTAAGAGCCTTATTTCCCCAATTTTCCCTAAACAAACCCGTTTCGTACTGTATATCTTGCAGTCAGCGGGTATACTGATCCCTTCCATTTAAACCACACGTATCCAGCACGAAATACTATGCAAAAGTTTGATACCAAGACCTTTCAGGGCCTGATCCTGACGTTACAGGATTACTGGGCTCGCCAGGGCTGCACCATTGTTCAACCTTTGGACATGGAAGTTGGCGCCGGCACTTCACACCCGATGACTAGCCTGCGTGCGCTGGGGCCTGAACCTATGGCAACCGCGTATGTGCAACCCTCCCGTCGTCCGACCGATGGGCGCTATGGTGAAAACCCGAACCGCTTACAGCACTATTATCAGTTCCAGGTGGTGATTAAGCCGTCTCCGGATAATATTCAGGAGCTGTACCTCGGTTCTCTGAAAGAGCTGGGCGTGGACCCGACCATTCATGACATCCGCTTCGTGGAAGATAACTGGGAAAACCCAACGCTGGGTGCCTGGGGTCTGGGCTGGGAAGTGTGGCTGAACGGCATGGAAGTGACGCAGTTCACTTACTTCCAGCAGGTTGGCGGTCTTGAGTGTAAGCCGATCACCGGTGAAATCACCTACGGTCTGGAACGTTTGGCTATGTACATTCAGGGCGTAGACAGCGTTTACGACCTGGTCTGGAGCGACGGCCCGCTGGGTAAAACCACTTACGGCGACGTGTTCCATCAGAACGAAGTGGAGCAATCCACCTATAACTTCGAATACGCGGATGTAGACTTCCTGTTCACCTGCTTTGAGCAGTACGAGAAAGAAGCGCAGCAGCTGCTGGCGCTGGAATCTCCGCTGCCGCTGCCAGCCTACGAGCGTATTCTGAAGGCCGCCCATAGCTTTAACCTGCTCGACGCCCGTAAAGCAATCTCCGTGACTGAACGTCAGCGCTATATTCTGCGTATCCGCACGCTGACCAAAGCCGTTGCAGAAGCTTACTACGCGTCCCGTGAAGCCCTTGGCTTCCCGATGTGCAACCGAAATAAATAAGAGGCGGCCATGTCTGAGAATACTTTCCTGGTGGAAATCGGCACCGAAGAGCTGCCACCAAAAGCCCTGCGCAGCCTGGCGGAATCCTTTGCTGCGAACTTTACGGCTGAGCTGGATAACGCTGGCCTGGCACACGGTAACGTCGAATGGTTTGCGGCTCCGCGTCGTCTGGCGCTGAAAGTCGCTGGCCTGGCGGCATCGCAGGCGGATCGTGAAGTTGAAAAACGCGGCCCGGCCATTGCCCAGGCGTTTGATGCCGAAGGTAAACCGAGCAAAGCCGCAGAAGGCTGGGCACGTGGCTGCGGTATCACCGTTGACCAGGCTGAGCGTCTAACCACCGATAAAGGTGAGTGGCTGCTGTATCGCGCTCATGTGAAAGGTGAAAGTGCAGAAACGCTGCTGCCAAACATGATCGCCACCTCACTTGCCAAACTGCCAATCCCAAAACTGATGCGCTGGGGTGCGAGCGACGTGCACTTTGTGCGTCCGGTTCACACCGTGACCCTGCTGTTGGACGATAAAGTCGTTCCGGCCACCATTCTGGGCATCAAATCCGATCGCGTGATTCGCGGCCATCGCTTCATGGGCGAGCCAGAATTCACCATCGACAACGCCGATCAGTATCCGCAGATCCTGCTGGAGCGCGGCAAAGTCATCGCTGATTACGAACAGCGTAAAGCCAAAATCAAAGCGGACGCGGAAGAAGCAGCACGCAAAATTGGTGGCAACGCCGATCTGAGCGAAAGCCTGCTGGAAGAAGTGACCTCGCTGGTGGAATGGCCAGTGGTACTGACCGCGAAGTTCGAAGAGAAATTCCTCGCCGTCCCGGCGGAAGCGCTGGTCTACACCATGAAAGGTGACCAGAAATACTTCCCGGTTTACGCGGCGGACGGCAAACTGCTGCCGAACTTTATCTTCGTGGCGAACATCGAATCAAAAGATCCGATGCAGATTATCTCCGGTAACGAGAAAGTGGTTCGTCCACGTCTGGCGGATGCTGAGTTCTTCTTTAACAGCGACCGTAAAAAACGTCTTGAAGATCACCTGCCACGCCTGCAAACCGTCCTGTTCCAGCAACAGCTCGGCACGCTGCGTGACAAAACCGATCGTATCGCAGAGCTGTCCGGCTGGATCGCTCGCGAGATTGGCGCTGACGTAAACCACGCGACCCGCGCAGGCCTGCTGTCTAAATGCGACCTGATGACCAACATGGTGTTCGAATTTACCGACACCCAGGGCGTAATGGGCATGCACTACGCGCGTCACGATGGCGAAGCGGAAGATGTCGCCGTTGCGCTGAACGAGCAGTATCAGCCGCGCTTTGCGGGTGACGATCTGCCGTCTAACCCGGTGGCTTGTGCTGTGGCGATTGCCGATAAGATGGATACCCTCGCGGGGATCTTCGGTATCGGTCAGCATCCGAAAGGCGACAAAGATCCGTTTGCACTGCGTCGTGCGGCGCTGGGCGTGCTGCGTATCATCGTTGAAAAGAACCTGAATCTGGATCTGCAGACGCTGACCGAAGAAGCAGTGCGTCTGTACGGCGACAAGCTGACCAACGCCAAAGTGGTAGATGACGTTATCGACTTTATGCTTGGCCGTTTCCGCGCCTGGTATCAGGACGAAGGTTACACCGTCGACACCATTCAGGCGGTTCTGGCGCGTCGTCCGACCCGTCCGGCAGATTTTGATGCTCGCATGAAGGCGGTTTCCCACTTCCGTACTCTGGAAGCGGCGTCCGCGCTGGCTGCGGCCAACAAGCGTGTTTCCAATATCCTGGCGAAATCCGACGAGAAGCTGACCGAGCGTGTGAACGCCGCGACGTTGAAAGAGCCGGAAGAGATCGCGCTGGCAATGCAAGTTGTGGTACTGCGCGACAAGCTGGAGCCATTCTTTGCTGAAGGCCGCTATCAGGAAGCGCTGGTCGAACTGGCTGAACTGCGTGAAGTGATCGACGCCTTCTTCGAGAAAGTAATGGTTAACGTTGAGGATAAAGAGCTGCGCATTAACCGCCTCTCTATGCTCGAAAAACTGCGTGAACTGTTCCTGCGCGTTGCAGATATTTCGCTCCTGCAGTAACGTCCCTTTTGCCCGGCGGCGCTACGCTTGCACGGGCCTACCGGTTATGAAACCCGCTGCGGCGGGTTTTTTTATGCTTAAAAAATCACCTTGAAATCACCAGGCTGATGCCGCTATCCTAACCGCGTTAATTTTTCCTCTCTGGAGCGCTTACCGAAAATGAACAAACACGACTGATGAATTTCGATCCTTGCTAAACGCTTTTGCGTCGGCAGGGGATGTTTTGATTTCATTCAGGAGTGCTTATGGCTCATTTTGCGCAATCCCCTTCTTTTATTTTGCATCAGGTCACCTGTCAGTTTGCGACGGGCGATACCCTTTTTGGTCCGCTGAATTTCTCGCTCGAGCCGTCGCTCTGTGCGCTGGTTGGACGTAATGGCAGCGGCAAAACACGTCTTTTACGCCTGCTGGCCGCGCTGGATTCACCGGCGAGTGGTCATATCGAGCGTCTGGGATCGCATGTGTATGTCGCTCAACAGCATGATATTTCTGCCCATACTACGCTTGCTGAACTGCTGGGCTACGCTGAGATTTTTGCGGCCCGTCAGCGCATCGACAGCGGCGATTACCAGCCGGAAGATCTCGAACGTCTCGACGGTTACTGGGACTTAGCAGAACGATTAACCTCGGCATTTCTCGCGGCACATCTTCCTCATTTTGATCCCGATAAACTCGCTTCTGAACTGAGTGGCGGAGAGCGCGTGCGCGCCTTGCTATGTGGAGCTTTTACCGCCGATGCCGATTATTTGCTGCTGGATGAGCCAACCAATCACCTCGACAGAGAGGGTCGTGAATGGTTTTACGACCAGCTGACGTGCCGGGTGGGTGGTGTGATGGTGGCTTCACACGATCGTGAGTTACTGGCGCAGGTGCCGCGCATTCTGGAACTCAGTGGTGCAGGCCTGCGTGTTTATGGCGGCAACTATGCCGACTACCAACGCCAGAGGGATGCCGAACAGCAGGCGGCGCGCGCGGCGCTGGAGCATGCGGCCACCGAACGTAAACGCACCCGTGCCCGAATGCATAAAGAACATGACGCCAGCCAGCGGCGCTCGGCGCAAACCTTGCGTACGGTTGATACGCTCAATATCGCTTCATTTGAACGCATCAAATATAAAATGGCGGCGAAAGAGCGGCCTGGGACGTGGCGTAAGCAGCATCATGAGCAAAATGATGCCCTGAATGCTGCCGTCAGCCAGGCGCGGGAACGCGTTGAGGACGACAGTCCGGTGATGTTTACTCTGCCGGGTAGCCGTATCGCCGAGGGCAAGCAGGCGGTGGTGCTGGAAGATTTGGTCCTGCCGTACGTGGCTATGCCACCGGTTAACTGGCGCATCGACGGGCCAATGCGTGTAGCGCTACGCGGGCCGAACGGCTGCGGGAAATCAACGCTGCTAAAGGTCATTCTGAGGGAACTGGAACCTGTTTCCGGCTCATGCAGCGTGTCGGTGAAAACGGCGTATCTCGATCAACATTTGTCGCAGCTCGATCTCACTCAGTCGGTGATGACGCATCTCAATCTGCACGACACGCCGCTGGATGAGGGCGTGCTGCGCAGCCGTCTGGCGCAGCTTCAACTGGGCGCGGATAAAGTCTCCCTGCCGCTGGGCGAGCTGAGCGGCGGCGAGCGTCTAAAAGCTGCGCTGGCCTGTGTACTGTGGCGGGAAGAGGCTGCGCAATTGCTGCTTCTGGATGAGCCGACTAACCATCTGGATTTGGCTTCTATGCGGGCGATTGAAGCGGCGTTGGCCGATTTTCCCGGCGCGTTGCTGGTGGTTTCACACGATCTGGCTTTCCTCGATGGGCTAAAGCTGACGCATGAGCTGGTATGGACGGAGAAAGGGTGGCGCTGTGAAAGGCTCTAAAAATACAAACCCCCGCAATTGCGGGGGCGGTAACGTTAACAAATCAATTCACTGCGTACTCATTGTTGAAGCAACCTGAATCATGCGCATCAGTTTAAGCTCGGTCACGGAGGGTTTTACACGTTTTGATTCCCACTCATGCACCGTTGCCACGCTGACGCCCATCTCTCGGGCGAAATCATCGATTTTTAGCCCTGTCCCTTTGCGTAATCGCTCAAATTCTGTAAAAGGATTCGACTTTTGGGACGGGGTGACTGTCTGCGATAAATCTTTAAAAACAATTTGTTCCAGGCTGCTTAACAGCTCAAGCATAGGATCTTTAGATTCCATTAAGAACTCCTCTTAAATCACACAGCGGGATCGTGAACATCAGAGAGCCAATTAAGAATAGCCTGCAAAAGAAGCAAAAGATCGTCACGTCTGTGACTAATTGTGCGGTAACGATCGCCTTATTCGTTTCAGCAGAACGGTCACTGACGGTAATTGCCTGATTATTCAAAAACAGGCTTTGCCTGGTATTTTTTTGTAAATCGTAAGAAAAAAAACGGCAATAGCCGTTTTGCATGAAAATAGTATCTTGCCAGCCTGACCTGGACTATCCTTGTGAGCGTCGGGCACGCGTGTGTCGGTGTGCGTTTTTTGGGTGAAAGGAGTATTAAAATGGCGACAGGAAAGTCCTGCTCTCGCTGGTTTGCGCCTATTGCGGCGATATTGATGGTAGTTAGCCTGAGCGGGTGTTTCGATAAAGAAGGCGATCAGCGTAAAGCGTTTATCGATTTTCTACAGAATACCGTGATGCGCAGTGGCGAGCATTTGCCGACGCTGACTGCGGATCAGAAAAAACAGTTTGGTCCCTTCGTTTCCGATTACGCCATCCTTTATGGTTATTCACAGCAGGTGAATCAGGCGATGGATTCCGGTCTTCGTCCGGTTGTGGACAGCGTGAATGCGATTCGCGTTCCACAGGACTATATGACCCAGCGTGAACCTCTGCGCCAGTCTAACGGTGCGCTTGGTGTATTAAGCCAGCAGCTGCAGAATGCAAAAATGCAGGCTGATGCTGCGCGTTCCGCACTGAAACAGGGTGAAGATCTGAAGCCCGTATTCGATCAGGTATACGAGAAAGTCGTGACCAAACCTTCGGATGCAATGCAGCCGCTGATTCCAGCCGCGCAGATCTTTAGCCAGCAGCTGGTGCAGGTGGGCGATTTTATCTCCCAGCAGGGTACTCAGGTGAGCTTTGTCTCTAACGGCATTCAGTTCCCTACGTCCCAGCAAGCCAGCCAGTACAATACGCTGATTGGGCCTCTGGCCTCTCAGCACCAGGCCTTTACCCAGGCGTGGGGCGCGGCAGTCACCGCGACGGAATAAGATAAAAAACCCCGCATCGAGCGGGGTTTTTTATAGATTGATAAAAATAATGCTTGTCATTCATCTACCACATAGGTATAAATATCCCCGTCGGTTTGTTACACAGACCTAAAGCAGTTTAGTTAAGTAGTCCAGATGAGTTATCCAAAGATACCTTCGTAGTGACCCTTCCTTCATCGCTTAAAAATCTGTAACACATGCCATCATCGCGCCGGAAGGCAAAACGTATTTTAAAAAGGTAATTTCTATGTCTGGTAAAATGACTGGTCTGGTAAAATGGTTCAACGCTGATAAAGGCTTCGGCTTCATCACTCCTGACGATGGCTCTAAAGATGTATTCGTACACTTCTCTGCTATCCAGAACGAAGGCTACAAATCTTTGGACGAAGGTCAGAAAGTTTCCTTCACCATCGAAAGCGGCGCTAAAGGCCCAGCAGCTGGTAACGTTGTAAGCCTGTAAGCTTCCAACTCAGCAGCACAAGAATTTAAAAACCCGCCTCTGGCGGGTTTTTTTCGTTTAAAGCTTTTTGATTATTTGACCTGCGGGTTCACGCAGTTCTTCTCTACTTTCCCGTTAAGCGCATCGATCAGGTTGTCCACCGCAGTGGATGCCATGCTGTAGCGCGTCTCATGCGTAGCCGAGCCGATATGCGGCAGGGCCACCACGTTTGGCAACGTCAGCAGCGGGGAATCGACCGGCAGCGGCTCTTGCTCAAAGACATCCAGGCCGGCGGCGTGAATCTCACCGTTTTGCAATGCGGCAATCAAAGCTTTTTCATCCACCACTGGCCCACGGCCAGCGTTGATAAAAATGGCGGATTTTTTCATTTTCGCAAACTCTGCTTTGCCGATCAGATGATGGGTCTCGTCGGTCAGAGGCAGGATTAGACAGACATAATCCGCTTCCTGTAGCAGTGTATCCAGATCGCAGTAACGGCCATTGAAACGTTCTTCGGCTTCTTTGTGCTGACGGCGCGCGTTGTACAGAATCGGCATGTTAAACCCGAAATGTGCGCGCTGGGCCAGCGCCAGCCCGATACGCCCCATGCCGACAATCCCCAGCGTTTTGCCGTGGACATCCACACCAAACCAGTCGGGACCGATACTCTTGGTCCATTCGCCCGCTTTCACCCGTTCGGCCACTTCGACCACACGACGCGCGGTGCTGAGTACCAGCGCCATCAGCGTATCTGCGACCGTCTCCGTGAGTGCAGTCGGCGTGTGCATCAATAGAACCTTGCGTGCGTTGAGCGCCTCGACATCAAAGTTGTCGTAGCCGACGGATATGGTTGAGGTGGCACGAAGCTTCGGCATTTTTTCCAGCAATGCGCTATCCACTTTTTCGCTTGAACCCAGCAGCCCTTCGGCACGGGCAAAGGCGTCTGCGTGCTGCGCCACGGTATCCGGGCTAAGATTCTTTACCTGGGTGACGGTAAAGTGTTCCTCAAGACGCTTCTGTAGATCGTCGGGCAGTGCTTTATACAAAATGACGGACGGCTTCATGCTAATCTCCGTTGATTTTAAAGGATTCAGGCGTGGCGTGCGCCAGCAGGGATTTGTTGATTATTAGCAGGCTTAACAATCAAAGTAAGCCATACTGAAGCGAAAAGTGCCACCCCCATAAATATGTACGAGGCCGACGGGCTGCCGGTTGTACCGTTCAGGTAGCCGACAAACCACGAGCCGAAGAACGATCCTAGCGCGCCCATGCTGTTGATCAGCGCCATCGCGCCACCGGCGACATTACGCGGCAACATCTCCGGGATGATGGCAAAGAACGGACCGTAAGGCGCATACATCGCCGCACCGGCGATCACCAGCAGCGTGTAAGACACCCAGAAATGGTTCGCACCGACCGCCCAGGAACCGATAAACGCGAAAGCGGCAATCAGCAGCAGCGGCCAGACGAAAAGCTTACGGTTTTGCAGTTTATCCGACGCCCACGACACCACTATCATCGCGATGGTCGCAGCCAGATATGGCACCGATGACAGCCAGCCTACTTCCACCATACCGAGATTTTCACCGCCGCTGCGAATAATCGATGGCAGCCACAGGACGAAACCGTAGACGCCAATGCTCCAGGCGAAATACTGCATGCAAAGCAGAATCACGTTGCGTGAGCGGAATGCCTCACCGTAGTTGCGTACCGCTTTCAGCCCCTGCTGTTCTTTATCCAGTTCAGCCTGCAGCGCGGCTTTTTCACTGGCGGAAAGCCAGGTCGCTTGTGTGGGTTTGTCTTTTACCAGTACCCACCAGCAGAATGCCCAGATGATGGCCGGGAATCCTTCGATGATGAACATGTGACGCCAGCCGAACGATTGAATCAGGTATCCCGATACCACGGACATCCACAGAACGGTCACCGGGTTGCCAAGGATCAGGAAGGTATTGGCGCGTGATCGTTCGGATTTGGTAAACCAGTTGCTGATATAGATAAGCATGGCGGGCATCACGGCAGCTTCAACCACACCGAGGACAAAACGAATGGCCGCCAGCGCCGGGATGTTATTGACCATACCGGTGAGCGACGCGCAGGCTCCCCATAAAATCAGGCACACAAAAATCAGTTTGCGCACGCTGCGGCGTTCGGCGTAAATCGCGCCGGGGATCTGGAAGAAGAAATAGCCCAGGAAGAACAGGGCACCTAACAGGGAGGAGACGCCTTTGGTGATCCCCAGATCTTCGGTGATCCCTGCGGCGGAGGCGAAACTAAAATTCGCGCGATCGAGATACGCCAGGCTGTACGTGATAAACACGATCGGCATGATGTACCACCAGCGTTTGACTGCATTGGTCGATTTGTTCATGGGCTTGCCTCTGTTGTTGAGGTTTATACCGCCGTTGTCTGTAGGGTACACGGTGGCTAATTATGGTTACTCGGAAAGTTGTGCGCGGGTCGGCAATCCTTCGCTGTCGCCTTGTACCTGAATGGCGAGCGAACCGATCTTGTTCCCGCGAACTAAGGCCTGTTGCAGCGTTTTGCCTTCCAGCAGGGCGCTGATCACTCCCACGGCGAATCCATCTCCTGCGCCGACGGTGTCGACAACGTTTTCGACTTTCACCGCAGCTATCGCGCCTTTTTCTCCGGCGGCAGTTTTGAACCATGCGCCGTCGGCACCGGTTTTCAGCACGACTGCGTTCACGCCCTGATTGAGATAAAAATCAGCAATTCCTTCCGGTGTGTTCTGTCCGGTCAGGATCATGCCCTCTTTCAGACCAGGCAGAACCCAGTCGGCCTGAAACGCCAGATGATTAAGCTTTTCAACCATTTCCGCTTCGCTTTTCCACAGCACCGGGCGCAGGTTTGGATCGAAAGAGATTGTCTTGCCCAGGGCTTTCATGGCGCTGGCCGCGTGATCGAGTAGGGCATACGAGCTCTCGGAGAGTGCAGCCGCGACGCCGCTCAAATGCAAATGCCGCGCGGAGGCAAAGTAAGCGGGATGATAATCCTGCGTTGAGAGATGGCTCGCTGCAGATCCTTTGCGGAAATATTCCACAATGGGATCGGTTCCATTGTCGACTTTAGATTTGAGCTGAAAACCTGTGGTGAAGCGGCTATCGAGCGTCACACCTTCGGCGTTGATACCCTCTTTTTTCAGTGAGTCCAGGATAAACTGACCAAAGCTGTCGTCGCCCACGCGGCTGACCCAGCCGACGTTGAGCCCCAGGCGTGCCAGACCGGTTGCCACGTTCAGTTCTGCGCCCGCAACGCGTTTGATAAAGTGTTCGACCGAGCGCAGTTCGCCCGTTTCGGTGGCCACAAACATGGCCATCGCTTCGCCAATGGTGATGACGTCCAGAGAACTAGGCATGACGCGACTCCTCACGCAGCAGATTGACATAATGGCGGGTGACCGCTGCTAAATCAGGGCCTTCAAGCGGAAACTCAATGCCGCGCGGGGCGTCTGCTGGAAGCTGGTCCAGCAAATCCATCCAGCGAGGATCGGCGTTGTCAGGTGCCACGGCGCGGTAGTGTTGATGATGTGGAACAGCGGCTTTGACGTGGATGTAGCTCACCGCCGGGGCCAGATGGCGCGCCGCTTCTTCCGGTGATTCACCAACCCACAGCCAGTTCCCGGTATCGAACGTCAGGGTGACGGGCAACTCCATGACCCGGCAGGCCGCCTTGAAACGCTGCATTGGCGCGAGCTGGCCGCAGTCGGTCTGATCGTTTTCCACCACCAGCGTCATGCCGCTCGCAAGGAGCAATTCACGTAATTCTTCAAGCGGCTGCTTATCGCGGAAATGGCCCAGCGAGACTTTCAACCACAGGGCATTGAGCGTACTGGCTTCCGCGAGAAAGCGCGGCAGGTCCGGGTTGAGTGTGCCGTCAGGCATCAGTAGCGCAGCAGGGGCGGAGTAACAGGCGAACAAACCAAGCAGTTCGATAGACTGCGCCAGCGTCGGCAGGGACTGTAGCTCTTCGTCGCTGAACAATTCCCGGCGGATCTCGACGCCATCGGCACCGCCCGATGCGATAACCGGTAGTATGGCCCGCTGGCCGCCTGCCTCGCGGACTTGATCTGCGCCATACGCGGCGGTAACGACGATTATTTTCCTGCCCATTGGCTGACTCCCATTCGTATCTGATACTTAATACGCTAGATGGAACCGGTTCCAAAGAAAAGGTCAGGATGTTGAATTTATGATCGCTATCACGAAGGGGGTTATCGGGACGTGGAACCTCGAACGATCAGCTCGCCGGAGAATACCTGTTCGCGCACGGTGTCGGTGATGCCTTCAATGCGGCGCACCACCTGCTCGACGGCGGCGTAGCCAATCTGCCAGGTCGGCTGTTTGAGGGTGGTGATCCCGACGCCCGCCAGCTCGGCCCATTCGAGTTCATCGAAACCGAGCAGGCCAATATCGCTGCCCCAGTTCAGACCAATGCGCTTGAGTGACCGGGCGACCTGGAGCGTAAGTGCACCGTTGGCGGAAATCACCGCTTTGCGCATTCCGCGATGACGGGTATGGAACTGGCGCAGGGTGTTGTCCATTTGAGCTGCTTCATGCAGCGGCATTTCGGCATTTTCGGCGATCACGCCAGGATAACGGGCCAGCGTGGCGCGAAATGCGCTGAGACGATCGCGGCGAGTATTGACCATACCCAGCGGTTCGCTCATAAACAGAATCGCTTCGAAACCTTGTTCGATCAGATGTTCTGTCGCGGTCGTCGCGGCCTGAGTGTTATCCAGCCCAACGACATCGCAGGCGAATTCCGGGATTTTGCGATCGATGAGCACCATCGGCAGGGCGGACTGTTGCAGGCGGTTGAGTCCTTCTTCGCGCATCCCGACGGCATTGACCACGATCCCTTCCACCTGATAGCTGCGCAACAGATCGAGATAGTGCAGTTCCTGGTCCAGCTCGTTATTGGTATTACACACCAGCGGGGTAAAGCCTTTTTCGCGACACGCGGCTTCGATACCGCTTAGCACGTTGACGGAGTAGGGGTTGGTGATATCGGCGATGATCAGGCCGATCAGGCGGGTACGACCGTGTTTCAGGCCGCGAGCCATCAGGCTAGGCCGATAATCGAGTTCGGCGATGGCCTGCTCAATACGGGCCAGTAGCGCGTCGGAAAGCAGATGTTTCTCGCCATTGAGATAGCGCGAAATACTGGTTTTACCGGTTTTGGCGGCTTTCGCCACGTCGCTGATGGTGGGCCGTGCTGATTTGCTCATCGCTGATTCCCTCGATTTAGTGAGAACACCTTAGCGGGAAAATCAACGATGGCAAGCGCTTCATGCCGGATGGTATGTGCGGTCTGGTGCCCTCACCCCGGCCCTCTCCCACGGGAGAGGGAGAAAACACTAAAAACGACAACAGGCGTTGCCGTTTTGCGTTTATCACGGAGCCGCCATCCGGCAATGTACTTATTGAATAGGGCTTAACGTTATCTCAACGCGGCGGTTCTGTGCTTTGCCTTCTGCCGTGCTGTTGCTGGCGATTGGATTCGCCGGGCCCATGCCGTTGGTGCGGATACGGGTTGCTGCAACGCCTTGCGTTATCAGCGAGCTGGCGACGGAATCCGCGCGCTGCTGGGACAGGCGCATGTTCAGATCCTGGCTTCCGGTGCTGTCGGTGTAGCCCGTCACATTAACGGCGGTTTTGCTGTACTCTTTGAGCACCATCGCCACGCCGGTCAGAGTATTTGCACCCGCCGGTTTCAGCGTCGCGCTGCTGCTGTCAAAGGTTACGTTGTTCGGCATGTTCAGGATGATATTGTCGCCACTTCGCGTCACGCTCACACCCGTTCCCTGCATTTTGTCGCGTAGTTTCGCTTCCTGCACATCCATGTAATATCCCACGCCGCCGCCCAGGGCTGCGCCCGCTGCGGCACCAATCAGCGCACCTTTACCGCGATCTTTCTTCGAAGAAGAGAGTGCGCCAACGCCTGCGCCAACCAGCGAGCCGATGCCCGCGCCAATGCCCGATTTGCCCGCTTCACGTTCGCCGGTGTAAGGGTTGGTTGTGCAGCCCGAAACCGCCAGCGCGCCGCTGACCAGAGCTGCAATGACAAGTACGCGTTTATTCATCTTATTTCCTTAATCCTTTTTATTCTTTGCCACGAAGCGCGTGGCGGTTGATTATGACGCCCAGAGACGCAGAAAATTCCAGGGCTAACTCTGAAATTTGTGTCCAAATCTTTAATAGCCTCAAAGAAGGCCGTCACACCTGCAACAGACAAATCAGGAGCGCACGCTTGACCACTTCAACAAAAACCGTTCTGACCGCTGCCCACTGGGGCCCTATATTGGTGGAAACCGATGGCGAGAACGTGTTGTCCTCGCGCGGGGCACTGCCAACGCAGCACCCGAATTCGTTACAAACGGTGGTACGCGATCAAGTGCACAGTAAAACGCGTGTGCGTTGGCCGATGGTGCGTAAAGGTTTTCTGGCGTCGCCGGATAAGCCACAGGGCACGCGCGGGCAGGATGAATTTGTGCGGGTGAGCTGGAACGATGCGCTGTCGCTTATCCACACGCAGCACAAACGTATCCGTGAGACTCACGGTCCGGCGTCTATTTTCGCGGGTTCTTATGGCTGGCGATCGAACGGCGTGCTGCACAAAGCGGCGACGCTCCTGCAACGCTACATGAGTCTGGCGGGCGGCTATACCGGACATCTCGGCGACTACTCGACCGGCGCGGCGCAGGCGATTATGCCGTACGTTGTCGGCGGTAATGAGGTCTACCAGCAGCAAACCAGCTGGCCGCTGGTGCTGGAACATACGGACGTGGTGGTGCTGTGGAGCGCCAACCCGCTTAATACGCTCAAGATTGCGTGGAATGCCAGCGACGAGCAGGGTATTCCTTATTTTGATGCGCTGCGAAAAAGCGGCAAGCGTTTAATTTGTATCGATCCGATGCGCTCTGAAACCGTTGATTTCCTCGGCGACAGCGTCGAATGGTTGGCCCCGCATATGGGTACCGACGTGGCGATGATGCTGGGGATCGCCTATACCCTAGTCGAAAACGGCTGGCATGACAGTGATTTCCTTGCCCGTTGTACAGAGGGTTTTGAAAAATTCGCCGACTACCTGACGGGGAAAAGCGATGGAATTGCCAAAAGCGCCGAATGGGCGGCAGAGATTTGCGGCATCGATGCAGAGAAAATCCGTGAACTGGCGGCTCTTTTCCACGAAAACACCACCATGCTGATGTCCGGCTGGGGAATGCAACGCCAGCAATTCGGCGAGCAAAAACACTGGATGCTGGTAACGCTGGCGGCGATGCTCGGGCAGATTGGTACGCCGGGCGGCGGCTTTGGCTTGTCTTATCATTTTGCCAATGGGGGTAACCCAACGCGTCGCGCGGCGGTATTGGCCTCGATGCAGGGTTCCGTCAAGGACGGCATTGATGCCGTGGATAAAATCCCGGTGGCGCGCATCGTAGAAGCGCTGGAAAACCCCGGCGGTTTTTACCAGCATAACGGGCTGGACAGGAATTTCCCGGATATTCGTTTTGTCTGGTGGGCGGGTGGCGCGAACTTTACCCACCATCAGGATACTAACCGCCTAATCCGCGCCTGGCAAAAGCCGGAGCTGGTAGTTATCTCCGAATGCTTCTGGACCGCGGCGGCCAAACACGCCGATATCGTTCTGCCTGCAACGACGTCGTTTGAGCGTAACGATCTGACCATGACCGGCGACTACAGTAACCAGCATATGGTGCCGATGAAGCGTGTGGTCCCACCGCGCGATGAGGCGCGTGACGATCTTGAGGTGTTTGCGGATCTGAGTGAGCGCTGGGAAGAGGGCGGTCGCGAGCGGTTCACTGAAGGTAAATCCGATCTCGACTGGCTGGAGACGTTTTATCAGATTGCCGGACAGCGCGGCGAGTCTCAGGGCGTGACACTCCCGCCGTTTAAAGCGTTCTGGGAAGCGAATGAAATCTTCGAAATGCCGGAGAGCGAGCAGAATGCGCAGTTTGTCCGCTTCGCGGATTTCCGCCGCGACCCGCAAAATCATCCGTTGAAAACTGAAAGCGGCAAGATTGAGATCTTCTCAAAGCGTATCGCCAGCTTTAATTATGCCGACTGCCCGCCGCATCCAATGTGGCTGGAGCCGGACGAGTGGCACGGCAATGCGCAGCCAAAACAGCTGCAGGTCCTCTCTGCTCATCCGGCGCACCGTCTGCACAGCCAGCTTAACTATTCATCGTTGCGTGAATCTTATGCCGTGGCCGGGCGCGAGCCGATCACCTTGCATAAAGACGATGCGAAAGCGCGCGGAATTGTTGATGGCGACGTGGTGCGGGTCTGGAATTCACGCGGGCAGGTGCTGGCCGGTGCGGTAGTCAGCGAGGGGATTAAGCCCGGTGTTATCTGTATTCATCAGGGGGCGTGGCCGGATTTGGATCTCTCGGAAGGCGGGATCTGTAAAAACGGCGCGGTGAACGTGCTGACCAAAGATCTCCCCAGCTCGAAGCTGGGGAACGGATGTGCGGGGAACACGGCGCTGGCCTGGGTCGAGAAGTATCAAGGGCCAGAGCTGACGCTTACGGCGTTTGATCCGCCTGCCAGCTCATGATCCACGTCGGGTGTTGAGTCTCTTCCTGCCAGGCGCTGTCTTCAATGCGAAAACCCTGAGCATGGTAGAAATTCACCGCCCGACTGTTTTTCTGGTAAACCTCAAGGCTCAGAGACGGGTAATTCTGCTGTACGTGTTGAATTAACGCGTGGCCGATCCCTTTTCCAAGGTGCGCGGTAGCGACAAACAACGCGCCGATAAACTGCGTTTGCATCACGCTGATAAATCCACGCACTTCGCCTTCCTCTTCCCACACCCAGGTTTCGGCGGAGGGCAGATAGGCGTCGCGCACCAGCGCTTCGCTCTCTATCCAGTATTGCGGGTCGATAAACGGGTGCGCATCGGTGGTGCTTTCAAGCCATAAACTGAGCAGTGGCGCGGTGTTTTCACTTTGCCATTTGCGGATCATGTTGGCCTCCAGGGTGGCAGAAACAGCCCGTAATGTGATCATTTACCAGACCGCAGGCTTGCAGGAAAGAGTAGCAAATGGTGGTGCCAACGAATTTGAAGCCGCGTTTTTTCAATGCTTTAGACAAGGCATCGGAAGCGGGCGTGGAGGTGGGGATCTCTGCCATCGTTGCGGCCTGAGTCACCTGCGGCGTGTTGTCGACAAACGACCACACAAAATCGGAGAAAGGCTCGCCGTTTTCGGCCATAGCGAGATAAGCGCGAGCGTTGCCGATAATCGCCTGAATTTTACCGCGATGACGAATGATTCCGGCGTCCAGTACCAGCCGTTCCACATCCTCTTCGGTCATGGCCGCCACCGCGACGGGGTCAAAATGGTGGAAGGCTTTACGGTAATTTTCCCGCTTTTTTAGAACCGTAATCCACGATAAGCCCGCCTGCTGACCTTCGAGGCAGATCATCTCAAAGAGTTTTTTACCGTCGGTTTCCGGTACGCCCCATTCTTTATCGTGATAGTCGATATAGAGCTGATCCTGGCTTACCCATCCGCATCGTTGCATCGGTTTTCTTCCTTAATGATATGAACCCATAAAAAAATCAACCAACCTGGCTTGACGTGTGTCTTAAAAAGACAATATTTAATTAAGGGCTTTGCCCTCATACCTCTTTCTAACAACGACAAATATCGCCGAATTCGGCTCTTTCTGGAGTCGCTTTGATGATGATAAAAATAATCAGTGGTCGCCATGCTGTTACTGGCCTGGCGGGTGTGTCCGTCTGTTTGTTTTTTTGTAGCACAGCTTACGCCTGGCAACAGGAATATATCGTTTCGGATGCGCAAAATAATACGACTGAACGCTATACATGGGACGCCGATCACCAACCGCGTTATGACGATATTCTCGCGGAGCGTATCCGTTCTTCCCAGAATGTTCCGGGGCTGGCGTTGAATATGCCAGAAAATTATCCTGCCGAATCCGCCAGCACTATGAGCGTGGGCTTAAATATACCGGTGACGCGTAATGTGACCACCGGGCCTGTCGCGGCATGGCATTATGATGGTTCTTCACCAATGATTTATAACGAATTTGGTGATAACGGCAGTAAATCGTTAACCGATCCACTTTGGCACGCCAGCGTCAGCACGCTCGGCTGGCGGGTTGATACGCGCTTGGGCGGTCTCAGACCTTGGGCGCAGATCAGCTATAACCAGCAGTTTGGTGATAATCAGTGGAAATCGCAGTCCGGCATGAGTCGCCTGCCAGCCTCGATGCAATACGATAACTGGATGGATGTGACCGTGGGGGCTGACGTGCTGCTTTACCCGCACATGGCGGCCTATGCCTCATTATCTCAGGCGGATAGCGCGATGACCGGGGCTGATTATCTCTACACCTTAGGAGTGAGCGCGAGATTTTGAGATTGTTATTAAAATCAACCTGACGATAACATCTTAAATACAATAATGGCCGGGCTTGTAGCGATAGCAGTTACTAACAAAATGCGTTTCGCGCTTCCCGGCAAGGTCATTCATTCCCGATTCCAGGCATTTCATTCCGTCTCCACTGCATTTCATGCCGTTTTCCCCCAAGCCATATGAGGTTTTGTTTATCGTTGTCTGCAGCGAATTCCCTTAATTTCTCTTGCAGGACAACTGCCATGAACACATCAACATACAACCGCACTCGTTGGCTGACCTTATTTGGCACTATTGTGACGCAATTTGCGCTGGGATCGGTTTATACCTGGAGCCTGTTCAACAGCGCGCTTTCCGATAAACTCGGCGCCCCGGTGAGCCAGGTCGCGTTCTCCTTCGGCCTGCTGAGCCTGGGACTGGCGTTGTCTTCGTCGATCGCCGGTAAATTGCAGGAGCGTTTTGGTGTGAAACGCGTGACCATGGCTTCGGGCATTCTGTTAGGCGTGGGGTTCTTCCTGACGGCGCATTCCAGCAACCTGATGATGCTGTGGTTGAGCGCCGGTGTGCTGGTTGGCCTGGCGGACGGCGCGGGTTATCTGCTGACGCTGTCGAACTGCGTGAAATGGTTCCCGGAGCGTAAAGGGTTAATTTCGGCGTTTTCCATTGGCTCTTATGGCCTGGGCAGCCTCGGCTTCAAGTTTATTGACTCACATCTGCTGACCTCCGTTGGTCTGGAAAAGACCTTCATGATCTGGGGCGCTATCGTGCTGGTAATGATTCTGTTCGGCGCGACGTTGATGAAAGACGCGCCTCAGCAGGAAGTCAAAACCGTTAACGGCGTGGTCGAGAATGATTTCACTCTGGCTCAGTCCATGCGCCAACCGCAGTACTGGATGCTGGCGGTGATGTTCCTGACGGCGTGCATGAGTGGGTTGTATGTGATTGGCGTAGCCAAGGATATTGCGCAGGGCATGGTGAAACTGGATGCGTTGACGGCGGCGAATGCGGTGACGGTTATCTCTATCGCTAACCTGTCCGGTCGTCTGATACTGGGTATTCTGTCCGACAAAATTGCCCGCATTCGTGTGATTACTCTGGGGCAGGTGGTTTCACTGGTGGGTATGGCGGCCCTGCTATTTGCCCCGCTGAATGAGTTGACTTTCTTCGCGGCGATCGCCTGCGTGGCCTTTAACTTTGGCGGCACCATTACCGTATTCCCGTCGCTGGTCAGCGAGTTCTTTGGCCTGAACAATCTGGCGAAGAATTATGGGGTGATTTATTTAGGTTTTGGTATCGGCAGTATTTGCGGATCGCTTATTGCGTCTCTGTTCGGCGGCTTCTACGTTACCTTCTGCGTTATCTTCGCTCTGCTGATTATTTCTCTGGCGCTTTCCACTACGATTCGTCAGCCGCAGCGCCAGGTATTTAACGAAGCGCATGCCTGATGACTGACTGAAAAGGCTGGGGTTTCCGGCCTTTTCTTTTTCTTCCTAAGTGCCCGATTTTTAACCCACTCTGCTATCGAACTTGATTTTTTGTAAATATCTACTGCAATCACACACTCTGCTGCCACTTTTCCCTTCTGCTGTGGTCTACTTAGCACGCTTTAGACGTTTCTGATAACGATCCCCTGAGCGAATATCGACGCGATTCACTTTTACTGTCAAAAGTGAAGCGCGTGACTGTCCCTTTTTCCGGGTAGCCTGCATGAAATACATTAAATCGATGACGCAACAAAAGCTGAGCTTTTTGCTGGCGTTGTACATCGGCCTGTTTATGAATGGTGCGGTTTTTTTCCGTCGGTTTGACGGATTCGCACAAGATTTTACTGTATGGAAAGGAATCGCTGCGGTTGTGGAGCTGGCTGGTACTGTTCTGGTCACCTTCTTCTTATTACGTTTACTCTCGCTTTTTGGACGCCGTATCTGGCGCGTTCTGGCTTCACTGGTGGTGCTGTGTTCGGCGGGCGCCAGCTATTACATGACATTTATGAACGTGGTTATTGGCTACGGCATTATTGCCTCAGTCATGACGACGGATATCGATCTCTCGAAAGAGGTGGTTGGCCTGCATTTCGTTCTGTGGCTGCTGGGCGTGAGTGCGCTACCGCTGCTGCTGATCTGGAGCAACCGCTGCCGCTACACTCTGCTGCGCCAAATGCGCACGCCGGGACAGCGCGTCAGAAGCGTCGCGGTGGTGCTGCTGGCTGGCCTGATGGTTTGGGGGCCGATTCGCTTGCTTGAGGTGAAGCAGAAGAATGATGAGCGCACCTCTGGCGTAGATTTGCCAAGCTACGGCGGGGTGGTGGCGAACTCCTATCTGCCCTCTAACTGGATTTCTGCGCTGGGGTTATACGCCTGGGCGCAGGTGGATGAGTCCTCTGATAATAAATCACTGAAGAATCCAGCAAAACTGTTCACCTACGACGCGCCGAAAGACATCGATGATACCTATGTGGTCTTTATCATCGGTGAAACGACGCGCTGGGATCACATGGGGATTCTCGGTTACGACCGTGACACCACGCCGAAATTGGCGCAGGAGAAGAACCTGGTTGCCTATCGTGGTTACTCTTGTGATACCGCGACGAAGCTCTCACTGCGCTGTATGTTTGTGCGCGAGGGTGGGGCAGACGACAACCCGCAACGTACTCTGAAAGAACAAAACGTCTTCTCGGTGCTGCATCAGCTTGGATTCAGTTCCGATCTGTATGCGATGCAGAGCGAGATGTGGTTCTACAGCAATACGATGGCGCAGAACATCGCCTATCGCGAGCAGATTGGCGCCGAGCCGCGTAACCGTGGCAAGAGCGTTGACGATATGCTGCTGATCGACGAGATGAAAGGCTCCCTGAGCAACAATCAGGATGGCAAGCATATGATCATCCTGCATACCAAGGGTTCGCACTTCAACTACACCCAGCGTTACCCGCGCAGCTTTGCCAAGTGGACACCGGAGTGTGTGGGCGTGGACAAGGATTGCACCAAAGAGCAGCTCATCAACTCTTACGATAATTCGGTGATGTATGTGGATCACTTTATCGAGAGCGTGATTGACCAGGTGCGCGACAAGAAAGCGATTGTTTTCTATGCCGCTGACCACGGTGAATCGATTAATGAGTATGAGCATCTGCACGGTACGCCGCGCAAGATGGCTCCGCCAGAGCAGTTCCGCGTGCCTATGATGGTCTGGATGTCGGATAAATATCTGGAGAACCCGGATAAAGAGAAGATGTTCCAGCATCTGAAAAAAGAAGCCGAAATGAAAGTGCCTCGCCGCCACGTCGAGCTGTACGACACCATTATGGGCTGCCTCGGCTATACCTCACCTAACGGCGGTATTAACGAGAATAACAACTGGTGCCATATCCCTGATGGCGCTGCGAAAGCCGCGAAGTAAACGGACTGGCGAGAAACTCGCCAGTCGAACGGTTTTTTAATGATAAGGGATTGACGGGCGCATACCCCAGCAGTAATATGCGCTCCGCATTCGGCGAGTAGCGCAGCTTGGTAGCGCAACTGGTTTGGGACCAGTGGGTCGGAGGTTCGAATCCTCTCTCGCCGACCACATTCGAAACCCTGCTCATAGAGCAGGTTTTTTTGCTTCATGAAGTTCATGAGGATGAGAATCTCCGGGGAAGGAGGTTCGACCCGAGCGAAGCGAGGGAACGTTGCTTTAGCAACGGCCCGCAGGGTGAGTCACGAAGTGGCGAGTCATCCTCTCTCGCCGACCACATTTAAAAAAGGGCTAACCGTAAGGTTGGCCCTTTTTGCATTATGGACTTACCTGTGCCAACTGGCCAAAACAGTCCCTATCCCCGCTTTACCCTGCCTGTTAACGATTTTGTGACATAATCCATTGTATTTTTTTATATATAGATTGATCTTTTTTCGCGTTGCTTATAGATAACCTCAGCATTTTCCGCTGTGCGTTTTAACGTTCGTGGCATTTACTGCTCAGATAATCACCATTCTGTAAGAAAGTTTACGCGATCTGAATAAATGTTAATCACTGATTGTTGCGAAATATGAAGAGAATTGTGCTGGAAGATAACGAGTAGCATAAATTTCCCTGCTGAAAATAGACGCCTAAAGTTTTTTTAATCTTTGTTTGCCGTTTCTCACCCTCAACGTAAATCCCCGTCACCTGTATTGACGTTTTCACATTCTGTTGACAGATTGTAGGGCACGAGGGGCATTTCAGGGAGGATCTGCGCTGCAACTCTGTCGCTCTTCTGAAAGGAATCTCCATCCCTTATCACGCCTTCGGGCATCACCGACCGGACCGGGTAAATAATAAATAAAGGTCAGGCGGCGTAACACAACAAAGCAAAACATCACATTGGAGCAGAATAATGAGTATTTCCTTGAAGAAGTCAGGGATGCTGAAGCTTGGTCTGAGCCTGGTTGCTCTGACCGTCGCGGCAAGCGTACAGGCAAAAACCCTGGTTTATTGTTCTGAAGGTTCGCCGGAAGGCTTTAACCCACAGCTGTTCACCTCTGGTACGACGTACGACGCAAGCTCCGTACCTATCTATAACCGTCTGGTTGAATTCAAAACCGGCACCACGGAAGTTATTCCGGGCCTGGCTGAGAAGTGGGAAATCAGCGAAGACGGCAAGACTTATACCTTCCACCTCCGTCAGGGCGTGAAGTGGCAGGACAATAAAGATTTCAAACCGACGCGCGAACTGACTGCGGACGACGTCGTGTTCTCCTTCGATCGCCAGAAAAACGCTCAGAACCCGTACCACAAAGTTTCTGGCGGCAGCTATGAATACTTCGAAGGGATGGGTCTGCCGGACCTGATCACCGAAGTGAAAAAAGTGGACGACAAAACCGTTCAGTTCGTTCTGAGCCGTCCAGAAGCCCCATTCCTGGCTGACCTGGCTATGGACTTCGCTTCTATTCTGTCAAAAGAATATGCGGACAATATGCTGAAAGCGGGTACCCCGGAAAAAGTGGATCTGAACCCAATCGGTACCGGTCCATTCCAGCTGCAGCAGTACCAGAAAGACTCCCGTATTCTGTACAAAGCGTTTGAAGGTTACTGGGGCACTAAGCCGCAGATTGACCGTCTGGTCTTCTCCATCACGCCTGACGCTTCTGTGCGTTACGCAAAACTGCAGAAAAACGAGTGCCAGGTTATGCCGTACCCTAATCCGGCTGATATCGCTCGTATGAAGCAGGATAAAAACATCAATCTGCTGGAGCAGGCTGGCCTGAACGTGGGTTATCTGTCCTTCAACACCGAGAAGAAACCGTTTGATGACGTGAAAGTGCGTCAGGCGCTGACTTATGCGGTGAACAAAGAAGCGATCATCAAAGCCGTTTACCAGGGTGCTGGTGTGGCCGCGAAGAACCTGATTCCACCGACCATGTGGGGCTATAACGACGACGTTAAAGACTACAGCTACGATCCTGAGAAAGCGAAAGCGCTGCTGAAAGAAGCAGGCCAGGACAAAGGCTTTACCGTTGAGCTGTGGGCGATGCCTGTTCAGCGTCCATACAACCCGAACGCTCGCCGTATGGCCGAGATGGTTCAGGCTGACTGGGCTAAGGTCGGCGTTCAGGCCAAGATCGTCACTTACGAGTGGGGCGAGTATCTGAAACGTGCTAAAGCAGGCGAGCACCAGGCTGTGATGATGGGCTGGACCGGGGACAATGGGGATCCGGACAACTTCTTCGCCACCCTGTTCAGCTGCGCGGCGGCGAAAGACGGTTCCAACTACTCTCGCTGGTGTTACAAGCCGTTTGAAGATCTGATTCAGCCGGCGCGTGCAACTGACGACCACAACAAGCGTGTTGAACTGTACAAACAGGCTCAGGTAGTGATGCATGACCAGGCTCCGGCGCTGATCGTGGCTCACTCCACCGTTTACGAGCCAGTGCGTAAAGAAGTCAAAGGCTATGTGGTTGATCCGTTGGGCAAACACCACTTCGAAAACGTCTCAATCGAATAATTAAAAAGCACGACGCTTTATCCCCTCTCCCCTGGGAGAGGGGGAAAGAATTTGAGCAATACAGACGTCACGGCCTTCGGGCAGTACGTCATTAGAGAGAATCCGGGATATGTTGCAGTTCATCCTCCGACGTCTGGGACTTGTCATCCCCACGTTTATCGGTATCACCCTTCTCACTTTTGCCTTCGTCCATATGATTCCCGGCGACCCGGTAATGATTATGGCAGGTGAGCGTGGTATCTCCCCTGAACGTCATGCGCAGCTGCTGGCCGAACTTGGCCTCGATAAGCCGATGTGGCAGCAGTACCTCCACTACATCTGGGGCGTGTTGCACGGTGATTTAGGGATGTCGCTGAAAAGCCGTCTTCCGGTGTGGGAAGAGTTCGTGCCGCGTTTTAAAGCGACGCTGGAACTCGGTGTCTGCGCCATGATTTTTGCCGTTTCCGTCGGTATCCCCGTCGGTGTCCTGGCTGCGGTTAAGCGCGGCTCTATCTTCGATCACACCGCTGTTGGCCTGGCGCTGACCGGTTACTCCATGCCTATATTCTGGTGGGGCATGATGCTGATCATGCTGGTCTCGGTGCAATGGAACCTGACGCCAGTCTCTGGTCGTGTCAGCGATATGGTGTTCCTTGATGACTCCAATCCGCTCACCGGCTTTATGCTGATTGATACGGCTATCTGGGGCGAAGAGGGTAACTTCATTGATGCGTTGGCGCATATGATCCTACCTGCGATGGTGCTCGGGACGATTCCCCTGGCGGTTATCGTGCGTATGACCCGCTCGTCGATGCTGGAAGTGCTGGGCGAGGATTACATCCGTACCGCTCGCGCTAAAGGTCTGACCCGTATGCGCGTCATTATCGTTCACGCTCTGCGTAATGCGATGCTGCCAGTAGTGACCGTTATCGGGTTGCAGGTGGGAACGTTGCTGGCCGGTGCGATTCTGACTGAAACCATCTTCTCCTGGCCGGGTCTGGGACGCTGGCTGATTGATGCGTTGCAACGTCGTGACTATCCGGTGGTGCAGGGTGGCGTGTTGCTGGTGGCGACGATGATTATCCTCGTCAACCTGCTGGTCGATTTGCTGTACGGCGTGGTGAACCCGCGTATTCGTCATAAGAAGTAAGGGGCCATCATGTCACAAGTTACTCAAAATAAAGCTGTTGCTGCCCCGGTGCCAATGACACCGTTGCAGGAGTTCTGGCATTACTTCAAACGCAATAAAGGTGCGGTTGTTGGGTTGGTGTATGTCACCATCATGATCATTATCGCCGTATTTGCGAACTACCTCGCGCCTTTCAACCCGGCGGACCAGTTCCGCGACGTGCTGCTTGCACCGCCAGCCTGGCAGGATGGTGGGACTATCACCCATTTGCTCGGCACGGATGATGTGGGTCGTGATGTGTTATCTCGTCTGATGTACGGTGCGCGTCTGTCTCTGCTGGTGGGCTGTCTGGTGGTGGTGCTGTCGTTGATCCTCGGGGTTATCCTGGGCTTAGTGGCGGGCTATTTCGGCGGTCTGGTCGATAACATCATTATGCGTATCGTCGACATCATGCTGGCGCTGCCTAGCCTGCTGTTGGCTCTGGTGCTGGTGGCGGTGTTTGGCCCATCGATCGGTAACGCTGCACTTGCGCTGACCTTCGTCGCACTTCCTCACTACGTGCGATTAACGCGTGCGGCGGTGCTGGTGGAAGTGAACCGCGATTACGTCACCGCGTCGCGCGTGGCGGGTGCGGGTGCGATGCGTCAGATGTTCGTCAATATTCTCCCGAACTGCCTTGCGCCGCTGATCGTTCAGGCGTCGCTCGGTTTCTCTAACGCCATTCTCGATATGGCTGCTCTTGGCTTCCTGGGCATGGGTGCGCAACCGCCAACACCGGAGTGGGGCACGATGCTCGCCGATGTGTTGCAGTTCGCACAAAGCGCGTGGTGGGTCGTGACCTTCCCTGGTCTGGCGATCCTCCTGACGGTGCTGGCATTTAACCTGATGGGTGATGGTCTGCGTGATGCACTTGATCCCAAACTGAAGCAGTAAGAGGCACGAGATGGCGTTATTAAATGTAGATAAATTATCGGTGCACTTCGGTGACGTAGGCTCCGAGTTTCGTGCCGTAGACCGTATCAGCTACAGCGTGAATCAGGGTGAAGTGGTCGGTATCGTGGGCGAGTCTGGCTCCGGTAAATCCGTCAGTTCACTGGCTATCATGGGCCTGATTGATTATCCGGGCCGCGTGATGGCGGAAAGCCTGGAGTTTAACGGCCAGGATCTGAAGCGCATCTCCGAGAAGCAGCGCCGCCAACTGGTGGGCGCTGAAGTGGCGATGATCTTCCAGGACCCGATGACCAGCCTTAACCCGTGCTACACCGTTGGTTTCCAGATTATGGAAGCAATTAAGGTACATCAGGGCGGCAACAAGAAAACTCGTCGCCAGCGTGCGATAGACCTGTTAACGCAGGTGGGGATTCCTGATCCAGGGTCGCGTCTGGACGTGTATCCGCACCAGCTTTCCGGTGGGATGAGCCAGCGTGTGATGATCGCCATGGCGATTGCCTGTCGGCCAAAGTTGCTGATTGCCGATGAGCCGACCACGGCGCTGGACGTCACCATTCAGGCGCAGATCATCGAACTGCTGCTGGAATTGCAGCAGAAAGAAAACATGGCGTTAGTGTTGATTACCCACGATCTGGCGCTAGTGGCTGAAGCCGCGCACAAAATCATCGTGATGTATGCCGGACAAGTGGTGGAGGCCGGGAGCTCGCACGATATCTTCCGTGCGCCGCGTCACCCGTATACCCAGGCGCTGCTGCGTGCCCTGCCGGAGTTTGCGCAGGATAAAGCGCGTCTGGCGTCATTGCCGGGTGTGGTTCCGGGTAAATATGACCGCCCGACAGGCTGTCTGCTGAACCCGCGCTGCCCGTATGCCACAGATAAGTGCCGTGCTGAGGAGCCAGAACTGAACACCCTCCATGATGGCCGTCAGTCGAAATGTCACTACCCACTTGATGATGCCGGGAGGCCAACACTATGAGTACGCAAGAGGCCACCAAACACCAACACCTGTTACAGGCCATCGATCTGAAAAAACACTACCCGGTTAAGAAGGGGATTTTTGCCCCGGAGCGCCTGGTGAAAGCGCTGGACGGAGTGTCGTTTACCCTTGAACGCGGTAAAACGCTGGCAGTAGTCGGTGAATCCGGCTGCGGGAAATCCACGCTGGGCCGCCTGCTGACGATGATCGAAACGCCAACCGGCGGCGAGCTGTATTATCAGGGCCAGGATCTGCTCAAGCACGATCCGCTGGCGCAAAAATTGCGTCGGCAGAAAATCCAGATAGTGTTCCAGAATCCGTACGGTTCTCTGAACCCGCGTAAAAAAGTGGGACAGATTCTGGAAGAGCCGCTGCAAATTAACAGCGATCTGAATAAAGAGCAGCGTCGTGAAAAAGCGCTGGCGATGATGGCGAAAGTCGGTCTGAAAACCGAGCACTACGATCGCTATCCGCACATGTTCTCAGGCGGTCAGCGTCAGCGTATCGCGATAGCCCGTGGTCTGATGCTCGACCCGGACGTGGTGATTGCCGATGAACCGGTTTCTGCACTCGACGTTTCCGTGCGTGCGCAGGTGCTGAACCTGATGATGGATTTGCAGCAGGATCTGGGGCTGTCGTATGTGTTTATCTCCCACGACCTGTCAGTGGTGGAGCACATTGCCGATGAAGTGATGGTGATGTATCTGGGGCGCTGCGTGGAGAAGGGGACCAAAGACCAGATCTTTAATAACCCTCGCCATCCGTATACCCAGGCGCTGCTCTCTGCCACACCGCGTCTGAACCCGGACGATCGCCGCGAGCGTATTAAGCTGACTGGCGAGCTGCCGAGTCCGCTGAATCCGCCTCCGGGCTGTGCGTTCAATGCGCGCTGCCGTCGCCGCTTTGGTCCTTGTACTCAGCTTCAGCCGCAGTTGAAAGACTACGGCGGTCAACTGGTGGCCTGCTTTGCGGTCGATCAGGATGAAAACGGTGAGAAACCGCACGCATAGGGCGTAAACAAAAAAACCGGCGATGTTCGCCGGTTTTTTTATGTCTGCTGATTCGCTATTTGCGCAGGCGAATCTGGTCGACGGCGTGATTCTCACTCTTGGTGAGGATCAGGCTCGCGCGTTCGCGCGTCGGCAGAATATTTTCCTTCAGGTTTACGTAGTTGATCTCATTCCACAGCGACGTCGCCACATTGACCGCTTCCTCTTCTGAAAGCTGGGCGTAGTTATGGAAGTAAGAATCAGGATCGGTAAACGCGCCTTCGCGGAACTTCAGGAATCGATTGATATACCAGTTTTGCAGCAAGTCCTCTGGCGCATCGACATAGATAGAGAAGTCAACGAAGTCAGAGACAAACACATGATGCGGGTCATGTGGGTAATCCATGCCGCTTTGCAGCACGTTCAGCCCTTCGAGGATCAGGATATCCGGCTGGGCTACTGTTTTATCGCCATCCGGAATGCGATCGTAGATGAGATGGGAATAGACCGGTGCGGTCACGTTAGGCGCGCCAGATTTCAGATCCGATACGAATTTCACCAGACGGTGCATATCATACGAAAGCGGGAAGCCTTTCTTCTTCATTAATCCGCGTTCTTTCAATACCTCGTTCGGGTGCAGAAAACCATCTGTGGTAATCAATTCAACGCTGCGATGTTCAGGCCAGCGGCTCAGCAGCGCCTGCAGGACACGTGCTGTGGTGCTTTTACCGACCGCCACGCTGCCCGCAATGCTGATGATATAAGGAATACGCTGGCCGTTAGTGCCGAGAAACTGCTCCAGAACGGCCTGACGGCGAAGGTTGGAGCTTATATAGAAGTTAAGCAAGCGAGACAGCGGCAGATAAATCTCTGCAACCTCCTCCAGCGACAGGTCTTCGTTGATCCCTTTTAACCGCGCTATTTCCCCTTCCGTTAATGTCATGGGGACGGAGTCACGCAAAGCGGCCCACTGGCTGCGGTTAAAGTGTAGATAGGGTGTCATTAACGATTGCTCTTTTTTGCTCATAAGCGTGTTTCAGTGAACCCTTTACCTACGCGAATAGAGAACGTGAGGGCAGTAGCTCATCACTTAGTAGTTAAATTTGGACAATGGGCAGGAGGTTAACACCAGATGACGGGAATAATAAGAAAAAATATTGACCAGTGATGCATTACGCGCAGGCCATCACGATACGCTATAGAAGCGTTTTAAGGGGCGTAATGCTGATTATTTGAACTGCAATGAGTGAAATTGCAGCGTTTTTTGCTGTCGGCGCACAAAATCTGAGCGAAAGAACATTTTATGCAATTTTTTAGTTGCATGACTGCTCATGCCCCCATAGAATGCGCGCTACTTGATGCCGACTTAGCTCAGTAGGTAGAGCAACTGACTTGTAATCAGTAGGTCACCAGTTCGATTCCGGTAGTCGGCACCATCAAGTCCGGTGGGGTTCCCGAGCGGCCAAAGGGAGCAGACTGTAAATCTGCCGTCACAGACTTCGAAGGTTCGAATCCTTCCCCCACCACCACTTTCTGGCAGCGTTATCGCCGCCTGAGCTGGCTAGAAAATTAATCAGCTCAAAACATAAAAAGAGAGAAATCTCTTTTTTGTTACAGAAAGAACTGGGTAGCCGAGTTTCAGGATGCGGGCATCGTATAATGGCTATTACCTCAGCCTTCCAAGCTGATGATGCGGGTTCGATTCCCGCTGCCCGCTCCAAGACGTGCTGATATGGCTCAGTTGGTAGAGCGCACCCTTGGTAAGGGTGAGGTCCCCAGTTCGACTCTGGGTATCAGCACCACTTCACTTCTCCCTCCCTTTTCTCTCTGTTTAAATTAAAAGCATTCAACAGTTCAGGCATTTCGCCTGGTTGATGTGGTGATATCACCGATTTATCCGTGTCTTAGAGGGACAATCGATGTCTAAAGAAAAGTTTGAACGTACAAAACCGCACGTTAACGTCGGTACTATCGGCCACGTTGACCATGGTAAAACAACGCTGACCGCTGCAATCACTACCGTTCTGGCTAAAACCTACGGTGGTTCTGCTCGTGCATTCGACCAGATCGATAACGCACCAGAAGAAAAAGCTCGTGGTATCACCATCAACACTTCCCACGTTGAATATGACACCCCGACTCGCCACTACGCACACGTAGACTGCCCAGGCCACGCCGACTATGTTAAAAACATGATCACCGGTGCTGCTCAGATGGATGGCGCAATCCTGG
>NZ_PQVS01000022.1:0-85976 GCF_002922995.1 Lelliottia sp. 7254-16 | reverse complement strand
AATTTGCCTGGCGGCTTTAGCGCGGTGGTCCCACCTGACCCCATGCCGAACTCAGAAGTGAAACGCCGTAGCGCCGATGGTAGTGTGGGGTCTCCCCATGTGAGAGTAGGGAACTGCCAGGCATCAAATTAAGTAGTAAACCGGTGCATCAATCCGGTGGTTACAGAAGTCTTCGGTGGAGCGGTAGTTCAGTCGGTTAGAATACCTGCCTGTCACGCAGGGGGTCGCGGGTTCGAGTCCCGTCCGTTCCGCCACTTATTAAGATATTAAGCCTGCTTACGTAGCAGGCTTAATAGCAAGAAGATTTAGGGGCGTAGCTCAGTTGGTAGAGCACCGGTCTCCAAAACCGGGTGTCGCGAGTTCGAGTCTCTCCGCCCCTGCCATATAGAATCCTTTGCTTCGGCAAAGGATTTTTTTTGCTTTGAATAATCTAAAAAATCCCTTCTCTTGCGTCCCTGCAAGATGTCAGAATTAATCCATCACATTGATTTTTAATAGATCTTTAATTTGAGCATGTTTGTCGCTGTTTTGAAGCCAGATCGCATATAGCGGCCTGATAAGCGTGGTTGAATCAGCGACAGTATGCAGCCCAGGCTTCTCATCCGCCCAGCGCGTGGGTAACCAGGTGCAACCTTTAAGAAGGGATAATTGCTGGCAGGCAATTTCTGCTGAGCTGGTTGTCAGGGAAGGAACATCATCGGACGCAATCAAACCGGCTTCATGCTGCTGGAAATCAGGCCCCCATTCCAGTCGTAAGTAGCTGAGATCTGTCTTCATCATTGAGGGTTCAGAGGCATAGAGCGAAAGACTAAACTGCCCCAGGATCTGGCTGCTAAATTCATCCATTTTGGGGGCTTCTGTGGTGATCAAGAGATCTAACTGACGCTCATGAAGCTGTTTCACCAATGACTGCCGCTGAGCAATTCTGGCCTCAAACTGCAAATTGTCGTGAGATTTGTAGAGCCGTGTGAGCCATTGGCTCAGCATACACTCCCACAACGACGCACTCGCCCCGATCGAAAACTCATTGTACCTCGAGGTATGGGCCACCTCCTTTCGCGCAGCCTGCCAGGTATTCATCAGCGTTTCAGCGTAGGGCAGGAGCTTCTCTCCGGCCGCCGTCAGGCGGATATTATTTCGGTGGCGAGTAAATAGATTCACGCCGAGTTGATTTTCCAGCTGACGAATACGAAAACTCACCGCTGACTGAGTCAGGTAGAGTGCTTCCGCTGCTCGCCCAAAGTGGCGTGTTCTGCTCACTTCGAGGAAAGTTTTTAGCAATTCCGTATCCACATCTTTCTCCGCAATATTATTTGTCGTTATGATTTAAATGTTTTGTTTGACGCTCTGTCAAGCGTAACTAATACTCCGCGCCATAAATAGCTCGGCCAAAGAATTAGGAGCGTGTAGGATGGCGGAAAGCTTTACGACAACTAATCGTTTTTTCGACAATAAAAATTATCCGCGCGGGTTCTCTCGTCATGGCGATTTCACCATCAAAGAGGCGCAACTGCTTGAGCGCCATGGTTACGCCTTTAACGAGCTGGATCTGGGGAAACGTGAGCCTGCAACTGAAGATGAAAAACTGTTTGTTGCCGTTTGCCGTGGTGAGCGTGAACCTGAATCTGAGGTAGAACGCGTATGGATCAAATACATGGCTCGCATTAAGCGACCAAAACGTTTCCATACCCTCTCCGGTGGTAAGCCGCAGATGGAAGGTGCAGAAGACTACACCGAATCTGACGATTGATATATGAGAAAAGGGGCTACGGCCCCTTTTTTACGCCAGCATCTTTTGCAGATGCAGCAGCAACCGATCTATTGCCCTGTAACTCAACGCTTCCTGCAAATGTCGTCGCTCTATATCTGCGCTCTCCTCCAGGTCTGCGATGGTTCTCGCCACCTTTAATAAGCGTTGCCACGCACGCACCGACAGCCCGAACCGTATCAATGTCTCTTCCAGCCAGCATGAGTCAGCAGTGGACAGGCGGCAAAACTGGCGAATTTCCGCGTTATCCAGACGCGCATTGAGTTTGTTTTGACGTTTGTATTGCAACGCCTGCGTAGTTATTACTCTTTTCCGCACCGTACTGCTGCTTTCCCCCGTCAGATTTGTCTGGCTGAGGACACCCGGAGGCGGCAATGGAACTTCGAGCGAGAGATCAAAGCGATCAAGAAATGGACCTGACAGTCTTCCCAGATAACGCAGAGTCTGCTCCGGTTTACTCCGATTATGGTTTCCCTGGTAATGGCCTGATGGGCTAGGGTTCATGGCGGCAATAAGCTGGAATTGCGCGGGATAGGTTATTTTGGCCCGCGTACGGGAGATGTGGATTTGCCCGGACTCAATGGGTTCACGCAAGGCATCCAGAACGCGCCTTTCAAATTCGGGTAATTCATCAAGAAATAAAATGCCGTGGTGCGCCAGGGATATCTCACCGGGTACAGGAATCGAACCGCCACCGACCATCGCATTGAGAGAGGCGCTGTGGTGTGGTGAACGAAATGGCCTTCTACGCCAGTGCTTCTGAAGAGACGTAGAATTCGTCAGACTAATAATTGCCGCACTCTCCAGCGCCTCATGATTGCTTAAAGGCGGAAGCAAGCCGTTGAGTCGACTGGCCAGCATCGTTTTCCCTGTCCCTGGCGGTCCAATGAGGAGCAGGTTATGGCCACCTGCCGCAGTGATTTCCAGCGCCCGCTTTCCCTGCTCCTGCCCGATGATATCGCTTAGATCTTCAGTGTGTTCCGGCGCAATGAGTGGATTCTCCTCCGGTTCAGCCAGCTCATGACGCCCCTCCAGAAAAGCGCACACTTCCTGTAGATGCCCGGCAATCAGGCAACCCTTCTCCTCAATAAGACTGACCTCTGATGAATTTTCAGCAGCCACAATAATTTGCCTTCCTGCTCGTAAGGCAGCTAATGCGCCAGAGATCGCACCGGGAACGCCTCTTAGCGCTCCTGTAAGCGCCAGTTCGCCTACAAACTCATACGTACTCAAATGGGGGGCGTTAAGCTGCTCAGAGGCGGCGAGAAGCGCTATGGCGATAGGTAAATCATATCGTCCCCCTTCTTTCGGTAGGTCAGCGGGAGCCAGGTTGATGGTTATCTTCTTTGCGGGGAAGGCATAACCACTATTGATGATTGCACTACGAACACGATCCCTGGCCTCTTTTACCGTGGTCTCTGGAAGCCCAACGAGCGTTAAGCCAGGCAGCCCATTACTGAGATGAACTTCAACAGAGATGAGCGGCGCCTGTACCCCTAAAGCGGCACGCGTATAAACAACTGACAGTGACATATGTGTCTCCTTTAGAAGTCACTATGCCTGTACGTTTCATTGCTTTTTAGCTGAATATCACAACATTACGACGCAGCTTCCTGCTTATTGATGAAGTGATGTAACTGTTGCTATTCAGCTGAACCGGACTCGCACAGATGAGAAAACCTGTGTTTTTGGAGTCATTGGCACACGACAAAAAATGAAAAATATTCATTTTCTGTTTTCCTCATATAAAACAAACATATTCTGCAAAAAGCTTCGTTAGCTAAGAATTGGCGTCATAAATTTTTCTTGTGTTTGATTCAATGTCTGTGTTACCTCTTTAGGTATTCCTTCGAACAAGATGCTAAAAGAACTCAAAATGACAGCCCTTCTACTAGTGATTAGCCTGGTCGTGATTAGCGTGGTGGTGATTATTATCCCACCGTGCGGGGCTGCACTTGGACGAGGAAAGGCTTAGAAAACAAGCCTTAACGAACTAAGACCCCCGCACCGAAAGGTTCGGGGGTTTTTTTATGACCTAAAAACTTAAACGAGGAGCAGAACATGACAACTAGCACAAAATTCTGTTTCTCAAGATTTATGACGGGGAACTCACTATGAACGGGGCACAATGGGTAGTACATGCATTGCGAGCACAAGGAGTCGAGACCGTGTTCGGCTATCCGGGTGGCGCAATCATGCCGATCTACGATGCACTGTATGACGGCGGCGTGGAGCACTTGTTGTGCCGGCACGAGCAGGGAGCTGCAATGGCAGCAATTGGCTTTGCGCGCGCCACCGGTAAAACCGGCGTCTGTATGGCGACATCCGGGCCGGGTGCAACCAACCTGATCACCGGCCTTGCCGATGCGCTGCTGGACTCCGTTCCTGTGGTCGCCATCACAGGTCAGGTCGCCTCGCCGTTCATCGGAACTGATGCGTTTCAGGAAGTGGACGTTCTTGGTTTGTCGCTTGCCTGCACCAAACACAGTTTCCTGGTGCAATCGCTGGAAGAGCTGCCGCGCGTCATGGCAGAAGCCTTCCAGGTGGCAAACTCAGGCCGTCCTGGCCCGGTTCTGGTTGATATCCCGAAAGATATTCAGGTAGCAGTGGGCGATTTAGAACCGCATTTCTCCACTGTTGAAAGTGATGACTTTTTCCCGCACGAAGCCGTTGAAGAAGCCCGTCAGATGCTGGCTCATGCGCAACAGCCGATGCTGTATGTCGGCGGCGGAGTCGGTATGGCGCAGGCAGTTCCAGCCCTGCGCGAATTTATCGCGGCTACGCGGATGCCTTCAACCTGTACGCTGAAGGGGCTGGGTGCGGTTGATGCCAATGACCCTCACTATCTGGGCATGCTGGGGATGCACGGCACCAAAGCCGCCAATCTGGCGGTACAGGAGTGCGACCTGCTGATCGCCGTTGGTGCGCGTTTTGACGATCGCGTGACCGGTAAACTGAATACCTTCGCGCCGCATGCCAAAGTGATCCATATGGATATCGACCCGGCTGAACTGAACAAGTTGCGTCAGGCACACGTGGCGTTGCAGGGCGATCTGAATACGCTGTTACCCGCCTTGCAGCAGCTATTGTCCATCGACGCATGGCGCCAGCATACCGTGCAGATGCGCGTGGAAAATGCCTGGCGCTACGACCATCCGGGCGAGGCAATTTATGCGCCGCTGCTGTTAAAGCAGCTGTCAGATCGCAAACCGGCAGACTCTGTCGTCACCACCGATGTCGGTCAGCACCAGATGTGGTCGGCCCAGCATATGACCTATACCCGTCCGGAAAACTTCATCACCTCCAGTGGATTAGGCACTATGGGCTTCGGCCTGCCAGCAGCGGTAGGCGCTCAGGTGGCGCGTCCGAATGACACGGTAATCTGCGTCTCTGGCGATGGTTCGTTCATGATGAATGTGCAGGAGCTGGGCACGGTCAAACGCAAACAGCTGCCTTTGAAAATCGTATTGCTGGATAACCAGCGTTTAGGGATGGTTCGCCAGTGGCAGCAGCTGTTTTTCCAGGAGCGCTACAGCGAAACCACCCTTACTGATAATCCTGATTTCCTCGTTCTGGCCAGCGCCTTCGGCATCCCTGGCCAGCACATCACCCGTAAAGACCAGGTTGAAGCGGCACTCGACACCATGCTGTCAAGCGAAGGGCCATACCTGCTTCATGTCTCAATCGACGAGCTTGAGAATGTCTGGCCACTGGTGCCACCCGGCGCTAGCAACGCACAAATGATGGAGAAATTATCATGATGCAACACCAGGTCGCCGTTCAGGCCCGCTTCAATCCCGAAACATTAGAACGCGTCTTACGCGTGGTCCGTCACCGTGGTTTTCAGATCTGCGCCATGAATATGGAAACTGCCACCGATGCCCAGAACATAAATATCGAATTGACCGTTGCCAGTCCACGGTCGGTCGACTTACTGTTTAGCCAGTTAAGTAAACTGGTTGATGTTGCCCACGTGGCCATCTGCCAGAGCACAACCACATCACAACAAATCCGCGCTTAAGCGTGACAGGAAGAAAACATGACGACGAAGAAAGCTGATTACATTTGGTTCAACGGTGAGATGGTTCGTTGGGAAGATGCCACGGTACACGTGATGTCCCACGCTTTGCACTACGGTACTTCGGTGTTTGAAGGCGTCCGTTGCTACGACTCTCACAAAGGACCAGTGGTGTTCCGCCATCGCGAACATATGCAGCGTCTGCATGACTCAGCCAAAATCTATCGTTTCCCGGTTTCTCAAAGCGTTGATGAGCTGATGGAAGCGTGCCGCGCGGTGCTGCGCAAAAACAATCTGACCAGCGCCTACATTCGTCCGCTGGTCTTTGTGGGTGATGTCGGGATGGGCGTAAACCCGCCAGCCGGTTACAACACAGACGTCATCATTGCCGCGTTCCCGTGGGGGGCATACCTCGGCGCAGAAGCGCTGGAGCAGGGGATCGACGCAATGGTTTCTTCCTGGAATCGCGTGGCGCCAAACACCATCCCAACCGCGGCGAAAGCGGGCGGTAACTACCTCTCTTCCCTGCTGGTCGGTAGCGAAGCGCGCCGTCACGGTTATCAGGAAGGTATCGCTCTGGACGTGAACGGCTATATCTCTGAAGGTGCCGGTGAAAACCTGTTCGAAGTGAAAGACGGCATTCTGTTTACGCCGCCATTTACCTCTTCCGCGCTGCCGGGTATCACCCGCGATGCGATCATCAAGCTGGCGAAAGATCTGGGTATCGAAGTGCGCGAGCAGGTGCTGTCCCGCGAATCCCTGTACCTGGCAGATGAAGTCTTCATGTCCGGTACCGCGGCAGAAATCACGCCGGTTCGCAGCGTAGACGGTATTCAGGTGGGCGAAGGCCGTCGTGGCCCGGTCACCAAACGCATTCAGGATGCATTCTTTGGCCTCTTCACCGGTGAAACGGAAGATAAATGGGGCTGGCTGGATCAAGTTAATTCATAAGTATCATTTTGGGACGGCACGCACCGTCCCACTGATTAGATAGACGGGAGTCAATAAAGCATGCCTAAGTATCGTTCTGCCACCACCACCCACGGCCGCAATATGGCCGGTGCCCGCGCGCTGTGGCGCGCAACCGGGATGACCGACGCTGACTTCGGTAAGCCGATTATCGCCGTGGTTAACTCCTTTACCCAGTTTGTGCCGGGCCACGTGCATCTGCGCGATCTCGGTAAACTGGTCGCCGAGCAAATCGAAGCCGCAGGCGGCGTGGCGAAAGAGTTCAATACCATCGCAGTGGATGACGGTATCGCGATGGGCCACGGGGGCATGCTTTATTCACTGCCGTCGCGCGAGCTGATCGCCGATTCGGTCGAGTACATGGTGAACGCCCACTGTGCCGATGCGATGGTCTGCATCTCGAACTGCGACAAAATCACCCCGGGGATGCTGATGGCCTCCCTGCGCCTGAACATTCCGGTGATCTTCGTCTCCGGTGGCCCGATGGAAGCTGGTAAAACCAAGCTCTCCGACAAAATCATCAAACTCGACCTGGTCGATGCGATGATTCAGGGCGCGGACCCGAAAGTCTCCGATGAGCAGAGCGATCAGGTCGAGCGTTCTGCCTGTCCGACCTGCGGCTCCTGTTCCGGGATGTTCACCGCCAACTCCATGAACTGTCTGACCGAAGCGCTGGGCCTTTCACAGCCGGGTAACGGTTCACTGCTGGCGACCCACGCTGACCGTAAGCAGTTGTTCCTCAATGCCGGTACGCGCATCGTTGAACTGACCAAACGCTATTACGAACAAGACGACGCCAGCGCGCTGCCGCGTAACATCGCGAACAAAGCGGCGTTCGAAAATGCCATGACCCTGGACATCGCCATGGGCGGTTCCACCAACACCGTTCTGCACCTGCTCGCTGCCGCGCAGGAAGCTGAAATTGATTTCACCATGAGTGATATCGACAAGCTTTCGCGCAAAGTTCCGCAGCTGTGTAAAGTCGCGCCAAGTACCCAGAAGTACCACATGGAAGACGTACACCGTGCCGGTGGCGTGCTGGGAATTCTGGGCGAGCTGGACCGCGCCAATTTGCTGAACCGGGAAGTGAAAAACATTCTTGGCCTGACGCTGCCACAAACGCTGGAACAGTACGATGTCGTGCTGACCAAAGACGAGGCGGTCAAAAAGATGTTCCGCGCTGGTCCGGCCGGTATTCGCACCACCCAGGCGTTCTCGCAGGATTGCCGCTGGGATACGCTGGATGACGATCGCGCTGAAGGCTGCATCCGTTCTCTTGAACACGCCTACAGCCAGGACGGTGGTCTTGCCGTACTGTACGGTAACTTTGCCGAAAATGGCTGCATCGTTAAAACGGCAGGCGTGGACGACAGCATCCTGAAGTTCACCGGTCCGGCGAAAGTGTACGAAAGCCAGGACGATGCGGTTGAAGCGATTCTGGGCGGTAAAGTGGTCGCGGGCGACGTCGTGGTTATCCGCTACGAAGGGCCAAAAGGCGGGCCGGGTATGCAGGAAATGCTCTACCCAACCACCTTCCTGAAATCTATGGGTCTTGGCAAAGCCTGTGCGTTAATCACCGACGGTCGTTTCTCCGGCGGCACTTCTGGCCTGTCCATCGGCCACGTTTCCCCGGAAGCGGCGAGCGGCGGCAACATCGCCATCATTGAAGACGGCGACATGATTGCGATCGACATTCCAAATCGCGGTATTCAGCTTCAGCTGAGTGAGCAAGAAATTGCAGCGCGTCGTGAAGCTCAGGAAGCGCGCGGCGATAAAGCCTGGACGCCAAAAAACCGCCAGCGTGAAGTCTCCTTCGCCCTGCGTGCTTACGCCACCCTTGCCACCAGTGCGGACAAAGGCGCGGTGCGCGATAAATCCAAACTTGGGGGCTAATGATGGCCGAATCACAACCCTTATCCGCCGCCCCTGAGGGGGCGGAATATCTCAGAGCGGTGCTACGTGCGCCGGTCTACGAGGCTGTGCAGGTCACGCCGCTGCAAAAAATGGACAAGCTGTCGTTACGTCTCGATAACGTGATTCTGGTGAAGCGCGAAGACCGCCAGCCAGTGCACAGCTTTAAGCTGCGCGGTGCCTACGCGATGATGGCCGGGTTAACGGAAGAGCAAAAAGCGCGCGGTGTAATCACCGCATCGGCGGGGAATCACGCCCAGGGCGTGGCGTTTTCTGCCGCACGTTTAGGGCTGAAAGCGCTGATCGTGATGCCGGTCGCCACCGCTGACATCAAAGTCGATGCGGTACGCGGTTTTGGCGGCGAAGTCCTGCTTCACGGGGCGAATTTTGATGAAGCCAAAGCGCGCGCCATTGACCTGGCGCAACAGCAGGGCTTTACCTGGGTGCCACCGTTCGATCATCCGATGGTGATCGCCGGGCAAGGTACGCTGGCGCTGGAGCTGCTGCAGCAGGATGCGCACCTCGATCGGGTGTTTGTCCCGGTGGGTGGCGGTGGTCTGGCGGCGGGCGTCGCGGTGCTTATCAAACAGCTGATGCCGCAGATCAAAGTGATTGCGGTCGAAGCGGAAGATTCCGCCTGCCTGAAAGCGGCGCTGGACGCCGGTCATCCGGTCGATCTGCCGCGCGTGGGTCTGTTTGCGGAAGGCGTGGCGGTGAAACGCATCGGCGACGAAACCTTCCGCGTTTGCCAGGAATATCTGGATGACATCATCACCGTCGACAGCGATGCGATTTGCGCGGCGATGAAAGACTTGTTCGAGGACGTTCGCGCAGTAGCGGAACCGTCTGGCGCGCTGGCGCTGGCGGGGATGAAAAAATACATCGCCCAACATAACATTCGCGGAGAACGCCTGGCGCATGTGCTGTCTGGTGCGAACGTGAACTTCCACGGCCTGCGCTACGTGTCTGAACGCTGCGAGTTAGGCGAGCAACGCGAAGCGCTGCTGGCGGTGACGATTCCTGAAGAGAAGGGCAGCTTCCTGAAGTTTTGCCAGCTGCTTGGCGGGCGTTCAGTCACCGAGTTTAACTATCGATTTGCCGATGCTAAAGACGCCTGCATTTTTGTCGGCGTGCGTCTAAGCCGTGGGCTGGAAGAGCGTAAAGAGATCCTTCATCTGTTGAATGAAGGTGGCTACAGCGTAGTGGATCTGTCCGATGACGAGATGGCGAAACTGCACGTGCGCTATATGGTCGGTGGCCGTCCGTCGAAGCCGTTACAGGAACGTCTGTTCAGCTTTGAGTTTCCAGAATCTCCGGGCGCACTGCTTAAGTTCCTGCACACGCTGGGCACCCACTGGAACATTTCGCTGTTCCACTATCGCAGCCACGGCACCGATTACGGGCGCGTATTGGCGGCGTTTGAACTGGGCGAGCACGAACCGGATTTCGAAACCCGGCTGAACGAGCTGGGCTACGATTGTCACGACGAAACTCATAACCCGGCGTTCAGGTTCTTCCTGGCGGGTTAATACCACAAGCTTTTGTAGGCCGGATAAGGCGCTTGCGCCGCCATCCGGCAAAACCCCGCCCGATGGCGCTGCGCTTATCGGGCCTACACTGGCTCCGGCATGGGTTTAATGGTTCGGCAAAATCTGCCAAAACGCATCAATAAGCGGCTCATGCAGCCGCTTTTTTTGTGCGCAAACGCCAAGCTCAAACGGCGTTTTCTCGTCGCTGCGCTCCAAAATCATCACGCGATTGCGCACCGGCTCCGGGCTGTTTTCCAGCACCACTTCCGGCAGCAGCGCCACACCACAACCGAGGGCGACCATCGACACCATCGCTTCATGCCCGCCTACCGTTGCGTAGATAGATGGATTACTGATTTTCTGCCGACGGAACCACAGCTCGATGCGACGACGCACTGGTCCCTGATCGGCCATAATAAACGGCACCGTTGACCAGTCGGGACTATCGACCGACACCTGGTTGCGCACCGGGCACGGCAGCGCCGGGGCGATTAACACCACCGCCAGATTTTCCAGCATCGAAAAAGCCACCGCGCCGGGCAGCGTTTCGGGTTTGCCTGCAATCGCCAGATCGGCTTCGCCCGTCACCACCTTCTCCATTGCATCAGCGGCATCACCGGTGGTGAGCTTGATTTCTACCGACGGGTGCTCGGCGCGAAAACGGTCGAGAATCGGTGGCAAGTGACTGTAGGCCGCTGTAACGGAGCAGAAAATATGCAGCTCACCAGAAAGGGATGGCCCCTGCTGATCGATAGTGTGCCGCAGCCGCTGATACTGGAGCAGCGTCTGCTGGGCGAAAGATCGCAGCTCTTCACCCGCTTCGGTGAGCGTCACGGTACGGTTATCACGCACAAACAGCGCCTGGCCGAGATCTTCTTCCAGGCGCTGGATCTGCCGGGAAAGTGTGGAAGGGCTAACATGCATGGCTCGCGCGCTGCGGCCAAAATGGCGACTTTCCGCCAGATGCAGGAAGGTTTTGAGATCGCGTAAATCCACAGACCACACTCCACGATTTTACGTTGCAGAAATTGCAACGTGACGTTGTGAATATATCAATTTCCGCAATAAATTTCCTGTCATATAGTAAGTTCATTCTCGCATAAGCGACCCGAACAATAAGCAACACAACATCACGGAGTTCACCATGGCTAACTACTTCAACACACTGAATCTGCGCCAGCAGCTGGCACAGTTGGGCAAATGTCGCTTTATGGCGCGCGATGAGTTCGCCGATGGCGCGAGCTACCTTCAGGGGAAAAAAGTGGTCATCGTCGGCTGTGGCGCACAGGGTCTGAACCAGGGCCTGAACATGCGTGACTCCGGTCTGGATATCTCCTACGCCCTGCGCAAAGAAGCGATTGCTGAGAAGCGTGCTTCCTGGCGTAAAGCGACCGAAAACGGCTTCAAAGTCGGTACCTACGAAGAGCTGATCCCGCAGGCGGATCTGGTGGTTAACCTGACGCCAGACAAACAGCACTCCGACGTTGTGCGCTCCGTTCAGCCGCTGATGAAAGACGGCGCGGCGCTTGGCTACTCTCACGGTTTCAACATCGTTGAAGTGGGCGAGCAGATTCGTAAAGACATCACCGTGGTGATGGTTGCGCCGAAGTGCCCAGGCACCGAAGTGCGTGAAGAGTACAAACGTGGTTTCGGCGTGCCGACGCTGATCGCCGTTCACCCGGAAAACGATCCGAAAGGCGAAGGCATGGCGATTGCTAAAGCCTGGGCTGCGGCAACCGGTGGTCACCGTGCGGGCGTGCTGGAATCTTCCTTCGTGGCAGAAGTGAAATCTGACCTGATGGGCGAGCAAACTATTCTGTGCGGTATGTTGCAGGCCGGTTCTCTGCTGTGCTTCGACAAGCTGGTGGAAGAGGGTACCGACCCGTCTTACGCAGAAAAACTGATTCAGTTCGGCTGGGAAACCATCACCGAAGCGCTGAAACAGGGCGGTATCACGCTGATGATGGACCGTCTGTCCAACCCGGCAAAACTGCGTGCTTATGCGCTGTCTGAACAGCTGAAAGAGATCATGGCGCCGCTGTTCCAGAAACACATGGATGACATCATCTCCGGTGAATTCTCTTCCGGCATGATGGCTGACTGGGCCAACGACGACAAAAATCTGCTGACCTGGCGCGAAGAGACCGGTAAAACCGCCTTCGAAACCGCCGCTCAGTTTGACGGTAAAATCAGCGAGCAGGAGTACTTCGATAAAGGTGTGCTGATGATCGCGATGGTGAAAGCGGGCGTTGAGCTGGCATTCGAAACTATGGTCGATTCCGGCATCATCGAAGAGTCTGCTTACTACGAATCACTGCACGAGCTGCCGTTGATCGCCAACACCATTGCCCGTAAGCGCCTGTATGAAATGAACGTGGTTATCTCTGATACCGCTGAATACGGTAACTACCTGTTCTCTTACGCTTGTGTACCTCTGCTGAAAGAGTTCATGACCACCCTGCAGACTGGCGATTTGGGCAAAGCGATCACCGAAGGTGCGGTAGATAACGCCCAGCTGCGCGACGTGAACGAAGCGATTCGCAGCCATGCGATTGAGAGCGTGGGCCATACGCTGCGTGGATACATGAAAGATATGAAGCGTATTGCTGTAGCGGGCTGATTCCTCGTCGCCTTTCGACTTGCAGATGCGTTGGCTGCATTCGCACAGCCCAGTCACATAGTTATCTATGCTCCTGGACTGTGCTCATTTACCGCCTTCCTGCAATTCGGAATGCTTAGAGGAACTCAACGAATGTAGGCCCGGTAAGGCGAAGCCGCCACCGGGCTTTTTGCTTTGCGAGGGTAGTGCGGCCTGGTGCCCTCACCTCAGCCCTCTCCCACGGGAGAGGGTGCAAAAACAAAAAGCCTTCTCGATGAGAAGGCTTTGCTGTTAATTTCGGTAAAGCACTTTAATGATGTGATAACCGAACTGAGTGTGCAGTGGGCCGGTTGGCTCCAGCACCGGGCAGGAGAACACCACTTTATCAAATGCCGGAACCATCTGGCCCTGACGGAATTCACCTAAGTGACCGCCTTTTTTGCCTGACGGGCAGGTAGAGTGTTTCTTCGCCAGTTTCTCGAAGTCTGCGCCGTTTTTTATCTGCTCCAGAAGATCCAGTGCCAGTTTCTCTTCTTTAACAAGAATATGCAGTGCTGCTGCTGTTTTTGCCATGATCGTGCCTTGAGTGGTATGGATTAGGCTCGCTATACTACCACACGCGTTTTTCCTTTTTATCTCCTCCCGACCTTCATTGAGTGAACTTCTTATGCGTTTAAACCCCGGACAACAACAAGCCGTCGAATTCGTCACCGGACCTTGCCTGGTGCTGGCGGGTGCGGGCTCCGGAAAGACGCGCGTCATCACCAATAAAATTGCCCATCTGATTCGAGGCTGCGGTTATCAGGCCCGCCATATCGCGGCGGTGACCTTTACCAATAAAGCGGCGCGCGAAATGAAGGAGCGTGTCGGGCAAACGCTCGGGCGTAAAGAGGCGCGCGGCCTGATGATCTCCACTTTCCACACGCTGGGGCTGGATATCATCAAACGCGAATACGCCGCGCTGGGGATGAAATCGAATTTCTCACTTTTTGACGATACCGATCAGGTCGCATTGCTCAAAGAGCTGACCGAAGGCCGGATCGAAGACGACAAACTGATTCTCCAGCAGCTGATCTCGACGATCTCCAACTGGAAAAACGATCTGATGACGCCCGCACAGGCGGCGGCGAGCGCTAAAGGCGAGCGCGATCGGATCTTCGCCCATTGCTACAGCCTGTATGACGACCATCTCAAAGCCTGTAACGTCCTCGATTTTGACGACCTGATCCTGCTGCCAACGCTGCTTCTCCAGCGCAATGAAGAGGTGCGCGAGCGCTGGCAGAATAAAATCCGCTACCTGCTGGTGGATGAATATCAGGACACCAACACCAGCCAGTATGAGCTGGTAAAACTGCTGGTGGGGCAGCGCGCGCGCTTTACCGTGGTGGGCGACGACGACCAGTCGATCTACTCCTGGCGCGGTGCGCGTCCGCAAAACCTGGTGCTGCTGAGCAAAGATTTTCCCGCGCTTCAGGTTATCAAGCTGGAACAGAACTACCGTTCGTCCGGGCGAATTCTGAAAGCGGCGAACATTCTGATCGCCAACAACCCGCACGTCTTTGAAAAACGTCTGTTCTCCGAGCTGGGTTATGGCACCGAGCTTAAAGTCCTCAGCGCTAACAATGAAGAACATGAAGCCGAGCGTGTGGCGGGCGAGCTGATCGCCCATCACTTCGTCAATAAAACACAATACAAAGACTACGCCATCCTGTATCGCGGAAATCACCAGTCGCGCGTCTTTGAAAAAATGTTGATGCAAAACCGCATCCCTTACAAAATTTCCGGCGGGACTTCGTTCTTCTCACGCCCTGAAATCAAAGATTTACTGGCCTACTTACGCGTCCTGACTAACCCAGACGATGACAGCGCATTTTTGCGTATCGTGAATACGCCCAAGCGTGAAATTGGCCCGGCGACGCTGCAAAAGCTGGGCGAATGGGCGATGACTCGCAATAAAAGTATGTTCACTGCCAGCTTCGATATGGGCCTGAGCCAGACGCTCACCGGGCGCGGCTACGAATCGCTCACACGTTTTACCCAGTGGCTGGGTGAAATACAGCGTCAGGTTGAGCGCGAGCCGATTGTTGCCGTGCGTGATTTGATTCGCGGAATTGATTACGAATCCTGGCTGTATGAAACCTCCGCCAGCCCGAAAGCGGCTGAAATGCGTATGAAAAACGTCAATCAGCTGTTTACGTGGATGACCGAAATGCTGGAAGGTTCGGAGATTGACGAGCCAATGACCCTGACGCAGGTGGTCACTCGTTTTACTCTGCGCGACATGATGGAACGCGGCGAGAGCGAAGAAGAGGCGGATCAGGTTCAGCTCATGACGCTACATGCGTCCAAAGGTCTTGAATTCCCCTACGTTTATCTGGTGGGAATGGAAGAGGGTTTATTGCCGCATCAAAGCAGTATTGATGAGGACAACGTCGATGAAGAACGGCGTCTGGCCTATGTGGGCATTACCCGCGCGCAGAAAGAGCTGATCTTTACGCTGTGTAAGGAGCGTCGTCAGTATGGTGAACTGGTGCGCCCGGAACCGAGCCGTTTCCTGCTTGAACTCCCGCAAGACGATCTTGTCTGGGAGCAAGAGCGCAAAGTGATTACTGCGGAAGAAAGGATGCACAAAGGACAGGCCAACGTGGCCAATATCCGTGCGATGCTGGCGAAAGCCAAAGAGAAGTAGCGGCGACGCTATTTGACTTCAAGAGCCCAGTGGACGTAACTCTGCCACTGGCATTCCTGTTCGATCATTTCCGCGCCAAGTGGATGATTATCCAACCAGTTATCCGGCAGAGTAAGCGTCAGATTTTCACCTTCCGCAGCCAGTGCGATGGCGGGCAGCAGGTCAGCGCGACGGCGGCTGGCAAACAGAATCGCCAGTCGTAGCAGTCGACAGAGATGCTCCGCAACCCGAGGCGGGACCGCATTTTGCTGATGCAAAGACGAGAGATCGACCGTGTTGGTCTGGTTGAGCAGTAATGTGGCCAGCAGCTTTTTCTGCGCAGGGGTAAAACCGGGCAGATCCAGATTGCGTACCAGATACGCGGCATGGAGCGGCGCCTGCTTAAAATCGATACTTAAGCCAATTTCATGCAGCGAACAGGCACTGAGTAATAAATCACGGCTTAATGGCTCAAGCGCCCACGTTGTCGCCACCTGGTCTGCAAAACTTGAGGCCAGTTGGGCCACGCGCTGCGCCTGCTCTGTATCGACGATAAAACGACGCTGAACGTTGCGTAGCGTTCGGCTACGAATATCCTGCTCCACGGCAAGATGCAACATGCCGTAAACCAATCCTTCGCGCAGCGCACCGCCTGCCAGCGTCATACAATGAATGTTTAATTCGGTGAAAATCGCGATTAGGATCGCCAGACCGCTTGGGAATACCAGTGCACGTTCCAGCGTCAGCCCTTCGATTTCCAGCTCTTCCAGGCGACCACATTGAATGGCGCGCTGTTTAAGCTGCTGAAGTTTGGCGAGCGTGATCCGCTCATCCATGCCCTGCGCCATCATAATTTCTTGCAGAGCCTGAACCGTTCCCGACGCACCAACACACACTTTCCAGCCGTGATAGCGCAGCTCGTCCATGACGGGACGTAAAACTTCTCGCGCGGCTTTTTCGGCCTCGTCGAAGTTTTCCTGTGCAAGATTGCGATCGGTAAAATAGCGCTCAAGCCAGGTGACACAGCCCATCGACAGACTGAATAAAGAGGTCGCCTGCGAACCGGTTCCGGTCACCAGTTCGGTGCTGGCACCGCCAATATCGACCACCAGACGACGATCGTCGCCGCCCGTGGTGTGGGCAACGCCCTGATAAATCAAACGCGCTTCTTCTTCACCGCTGATCACCTGCACCGGACAGCCGAGGATTTCTTGCGCTTTCGCGATAAAATCGACGGAGTTCACTGCCAGTCGCAGCGTGGCGGTGGCGACAACACGAATTTGATTGTGCGGGATATCCTGAAGGCGTTCTGCGAAGAGACGCAGGCATTGCCAACCGCGTTCCATCGCTTCAGGAGAGAGATAATTATCGCTGCTCAGGCCCGCCGCGAGACGGACCTTGCGCTTGATGCGCGTCAGGGTCTGAATGCTCCCCGCCACCTCGCGTACAACCAGCATATGAAAACTATTCGAACCTAAATCAATAGCTGCATAAAGCGAGGTGGAACTGAGCATAGTAATTAACCTGAACGACGGCGGTTACGTGGTGCTCCGCCGGTGCGACGTGGGCCATTGCCGGAGCGGGCGCGAGTCAGGCGCTTCGCCGGTGGCAGATCACTCATCAGCGCTTCCGGATTGTATTTACTCTGCGGAATAGAGTGGCCGATGTAAGTCTCAATGGCAGGCAGATTCAGGGCATACTCTTCACAGGCAAGGCTGATAGAGTGGCCGCTGGCACCCGCGCGACCGGTACGACCGATGCGGTGAACGTAATCTTCACAATCGTCAGGAAGATCGTAGTTAAAGACGTGAGTCACGGCTGGAATGTGCAGGCCACGAGCAGCAACGTCGGTTGCAACCAGGATATCCAGATCGCCACGGGTAAATTCTTCAAGGATGCGCAGACGTTTTTTCTGTGCCACATCACCCGTCAGCAGGCCGACGCGATGTCCGTCTGCGGCAAGATGGCCCCAGATGTCTTCACAGCGATGCTTAGTGTTCGCAAAGATAATGGCGCGATCTGGCCACTCTTCTTCGATCAGCGTTTGCAGCAGGCGCATTTTCTCTTCGTTGGAAGGATAGAAAAGCTCTTCTTTAATACGATGACCTGTTTTTTGCTCCGGCTCGACTTCCACATATTCGGCGTTGTTCATTTGCTCGAACGCCAGTTCACGAACGCGGTAAGAGAGAGTCGCGGAGAACAGCATATTCAGGCGCTGCGGAGTAGGTGGCATGCGACGGAACAACCAGCGGATGTCTTTGATGAAGCCCAAATCGTACATGCGATCTGCTTCATCGAGTACCACAACCTGGATAGCACCGAGGTTAATATGGTTTTGTTTAGCGTAATCAATCAGGCGGCCCGTGGTGCCGATAAGAATATCAACGCCGCTTTCCAGCACTTTCAGCTGTTTATCATAGCCGTCACCGCCATAAGCCAGACCCAGCTTCAAGCCAGTGGTCTGAGCCAGAGGTTCTGCGTCAGCGTGGATCTGCACCGCAAGTTCTCGCGTTGGAGCCATGATCAGCGCACGCGGTTGGTTAACTTTTCGGTCAGCAATTGCTGGATGAGAAAGTAAATAATGGAACGTTGACGTTAAAAACGCCATCGTTTTGCCAGTACCGGTTTGCGCCTGCCCTGCAACATCGCGACCTGCCAGCGTGAGCGGCAGAGCGAGGGCTTGAATGGGCGTGCAGTTATGAAAGCCTTTATTTTCAAGGGCTTCGATAACTTTTGCGTGCAGGGCGAAGTCGGAAAACTTCTGTTCTGTTAAATGTGTTTTGCTCATAGTGTGGTAGAATATCAGCTTACTATTGCTTTACGAAAGCGTATCCGGTGAAATAAAGTCAACCTTTAGTTGGTTAATGCTACATCAACACGTCGTTGATTAATCCTACACCAACACACCAGGCTTATTCCTGTGGAGTTATATATGAGCGATAAAATTATTCACCTGACTGACGACAGTTTTGACACGGACGTACTTAAAGCTGACGGGCTGACCCTCGTCGATTTCTGGGCTGAATGGTGTGGTCCTTGCAAAATGATCGCTCCGATTCTGGATGAAATCGCTGACGAATATCAGGGCAAACTGACAATTGCCAAGCTGAACATCGACCAGAACCCCGGCACCGCGCCGAAATACGGCATCCGTGGTATCCCTACGCTGCTGCTGTTCAAAAATGGCGAAGTGGCTGCAACCAAAGTGGGCGCACTGTCCAAAGGTCAGCTGAAAGAGTTCCTGGACGCTAATCTGGCGTAAGGTTTCTCGGCCGGCGTCTGGATTCCGAAATTCTGTGGATCTCTGGACGCCCGGCTTTAGTCGTGCTAAGTTACCTATGACTTCGATTTAAACATACCTTGTCGTTCTAGATTTACCCGATGCTTCCCATTGATACATGAAAGATGCGAGAAGCTGATAGATTCCGGGCTTGTCACTCAATCCGTCTTGTCGTTTCAGTTCTGTGCTTTCTCTTTGACCAGACAGCGAACAGACATGAGTTGATGGCCGCTAACAGGCATGGATGACCCTGCCATACCATTCACAACATTAAGTTCGAGTTTCACCCCGAGTTTAAGAACCCACACCATTATGAATCTTACCGAATTAAAGAATACGCCGGTTTCTGAGCTGATTACTCTCGGCGAAAATATGGGGCTGGAAAACCAGGCTCGTATGCGCAAGCAGGACATCATTTTTGCCATCCTGAAGCAGCACGCAAAGAGTGGCGAAGATATCTTTGGCGACGGTGTACTGGAGATATTGCAAGACGGATTTGGTTTCCTCCGCTCTGCAGACAGCTCCTACCTCGCCGGTCCTGATGACATCTACGTTTCCCCTAGCCAAATCCGCCGTTTCAACCTCCGTACAGGTGATACCATTTCAGGTAAGATTCGTCCTCCGAAAGAGGGTGAACGCTACTTCGCGCTGTTGAAAGTTAACGAAGTTAACTACGACAAACCTGAAAATGCGCGCAACAAGATCCTGTTCGAAAACTTAACGCCGCTGCACGCTAACTCGCGTCTGCGCATGGAGCGTGGTAACGGTTCTACCGAAGACCTCACCGCTCGCGTTCTGGATCTGGCTTCTCCAATTGGTCGTGGCCAGCGTGGTCTGATCGTGGCACCGCCGAAAGCGGGTAAAACAATGCTGCTGCAGAACATCGCACAGAGCATTGCTTACAACCACCCAGACTGCGTGCTGATGGTTCTGCTGATCGATGAGCGTCCAGAAGAAGTGACCGAGATGCAGCGTCTGGTTAAAGGTGAAGTGGTTGCTTCTACCTTTGATGAACCCGCATCACGCCACGTTCAGGTTGCTGAAATGGTTATCGAGAAAGCGAAGCGTCTGGTTGAACACAAGAAAGACGTTATCATCCTGCTCGACTCCATCACTCGTCTGGCGCGTGCGTACAACACCGTTGTCCCGGCCTCCGGTAAAGTACTGACCGGTGGTGTGGATGCCAACGCCCTGCATCGTCCGAAGCGTTTCTTCGGTGCTGCGCGTAACGTGGAAGAGGGCGGAAGCCTGACCATCATCGCGACTGCGCTGATTGATACCGGCTCCAAAATGGATGAAGTTATTTACGAAGAGTTTAAAGGTACAGGCAACATGGAACTGCACCTCTCTCGTAAAATCGCAGAGAAGCGAGTCTTCCCGGCGATTGACTACAACCGTTCTGGTACGCGTAAAGAAGAGCTGCTCACCACTCAGGAAGAGCTGCAGAAAATGTGGATTCTGCGCAAGATCATTCACCCAATGGGCGAAATCGACGCAATGGAATTCCTCATCAATAAGCTGGCAATGACTAAGACAAACGACGATTTCTTCGACATGATGAAACGCTCGTAATATAAATAAACCCAGCCGACGCCACGTTTTTACGTGGCGTTTTCTTTTTTTGGGCTATAGGCTATAACCGCAGACTCCCATTTTTGACCGACCAGTGCGACAATTAGATTGTTTCTAACGTCAAAAATTAATTGATTGAAAAACATACAAAGGGAGTTGTGAGAGGCCAGCTTTATTCCTTCGGGAGCCAGGGCTTCGTAGTTATACTTCCAGGACTAACTTTTGTTGAGAGCATGCATTGTGAATCTACTCACTGCGGTTACTGAGCTAATCAGTATTTTTTTATTCACAACCTGTTTTTTGTTCATTGCGCGCAAAGTGGCAAAAAGAATCGGGTTAGTGGATAAACCCAATTATCGTAAACGACATCAAGGCTTGATCCCGTTGGTCGGGGGGATCTCTGTTTACGCGGGTATTTGCTTCACCTTTGGCATTGCAGATTATTATATCCCGCACGCTGCGCTTTACCTGGCCTGTGCTGGGGTATTGGTGCTGGTGGGCGCTCTCGATGACCGATTTGATATCAGTGTAAAATTCCGCGCTTCGGTTCAGGCCGCGATTGGCATCATTATGATGGTGGTCGGTAAGCTGTATCTGAGCAGCCTGGGCTATATTTTTGGCACCTGGGAGATGGTTCTCGGTCCATTCGGATTCTTCCTGACGCTGTTTGCCGTTTGGGCCGCAATTAATGCTTTCAATATGGTCGATGGTATTGATGGCCTGCTGGGCGGCCTCTCGTCGGTTTCATTTGCCGCAATCGGTATCATTTTGTGGTTCGACGGGCAGTACAGCCTGTCAATGTGGTGTTTCGCGATGATTGCCGCAATCCTGCCGTATATTCTCCTGAACCTCGGGGTGCTGGGACGCCGCTATAAAGTCTTCATGGGCGATGCGGGCAGTACGCTGATTGGTTTCACGGTTATCTGGGTGCTGCTTGAAACGACTCAGGGTAAAACACATCCTATTAGCCCCGTGACCGCGCTGTGGATTATTGCCATTCCGCTGATGGATATGGTGGCGATCATGTACCGTCGTCTGCGCAAAGGCATGAGTCCTTTCTCTCCTGACCGTCAGCACATTCATCATCTGATCATGCGCGCTGGCTTTACGTCACGTCAGGCATTCGTACTGATTACCCTCGCCGCTGCGCTGTTGGCGGGTATTGGTGTAGCAGCGGAATATGCACATTTCATTCCTGAATGGGTCATGTTGGTATTATTCTTGCTAGCATTCTTCATGTACGGCTATTGCATTAAACGCGCATGGAAAGTCGCGCGCTTCATCAAACGTATTAAACGCCGGATGCGTAGAAGCAGTGGTAAAAATCCAACATTAACTAAGTAAAACCGGGATTGTGATGACTCAACCGTTGGCGGGAGCGAAATCAGTGGTAACTGAGAATGAACTGGATATTCGTGGTTTGTTTCGTGTTTTATGGGCGGGCAAGCTTTGGATTGCAGGCGTCGCACTGGGGTTCGCGCTGTTAGCGCTGGCGTATACCTTTTTTGCGAAACAAGAGTGGAGTGCGACAGCGATTACCGATCGACCAACGGTGAATATGCTGGGTGGTTTTTATTCACAGCAGCAATTCCTGCGCAATCTCGACATTAAGGCCAACCTGGCTTCTTCGGATCAGCCTTCGGTGATGGATGAGTCTTATAAAGAGTTCATCATGCAACTGGCCTCGTGGGATACGCGCCGTGACTTTTGGTCTCAGACGGATTACTACAAGCAGCGTATGGTTGGAAATAGCAAGGTCGACGCTGCTCTGCTCGACGATCTGATTAACAATATCCAGTTCACACCCGGCGATGTGCTGCGCAATCTTAATGATAACGTCAAGCTGATTGCTGAAACTGCACCGGACGCCAACAATCTGCTTCGCCAGTATGTTGCTTTCGCCAGCCAGCGCGCCGCGAGCCATCTGAATGATGAGCTGAAAGGTGCATGGGCAGCGCGTACTATTCAAATGAAGGCGCAGGTCAAACGTCAGGAAGAGGTGGCCAAAGCGATTTTCTCCCGCCGCGTCCACAACATTGAACAAGCCCTGAAAATCGCCGAGCAGCGCAATATTTCACGCAGTGAAACGGACGTACCGGCCGATGAGCTGCCAGACTCAGAAATGTTCCTGCTGGGCCGTCCGATGCTGCAGGCGCGTCTCGAAAACCTGCAGGCAGTGGGCCCTGATTTTGATCTCGACTATGACCAAAACCGCGCCATGCTTAATACCCTGAATGTTGGTCCAACACTGGACCCGCGTTTTCAGACCTATCGTTATTTGCGAACGCCTGAAGAACCTGTAAAACGCGATAGTCCGCGTCGTGCATTCCTGATGATTATGTGGGGGATTGTGGGCGCACTAATTGGCGCAGGCGTGGCGTTAACGCGTCGTCGCACAAATTAAGAACGCCTTCTAAGATGAAGGCTCCGGCCTTCATCACTTAATCGAAGAGAATCGATGTGAAAGTACTTACCGTATTTGGCACAAGGCCGGAGGCCATTAAGATGGCGCCGCTGGTCCATGCGCTGGCAAATGACCCCTGGTTTGAGGCGAAAGTTTGCGTGACCGCGCAGCATCGGGAGATGCTTGATCAGGTTTTAAATCTCTTTTCCATTGTTCCGGATTACGATCTTAATATTATGAAACCGGGACAGGGACTGACCGAAATTACCTGCCGTATTCTGGAAGGGCTAAAACCTATTCTGGAATCTTTTAAACCAGACGTCGTTCTGGTTCACGGCGATACCACGACCACCATTGCCACCAGTCTGGCCGCATTCTACCAACGTATTCCGGTTGGGCACGTCGAAGCGGGTTTGCGTACTGGCGATCTTTATTCTCCCTGGCCTGAAGAAGCCAACCGGACACTCACCGGGCATCTGGCGATGTACCATTTTGCGCCAACCGAAAACTCCCGCCAGAACCTGTTGCGCGAAAACATTCGCGACGACAAAATTTTCGTCACCGGCAATACGGTGATTGACGCGCTGATATGGGTGCGCGATCGCGTGATGGCCAGCGACACACTGCGCGAAGAGCTGGCGGAACGTTACCCCTTCCTCAGCACGGGCAAAAAGATGATTCTGGTGACGGGCCACCGCCGCGAGAGCTTTGGCCGTGGTTTTGAGCAAATCTGTCATGCGCTGGCGGAAATTGCCGCGCAAAATCCTGATGTACAGATTGTTTATCCGGTCCACCTTAATCCGAATGTCAGCGAGCCGGTCAATCGCATACTGGGCCACATTGAAAACGTGATCCTGATTGAACCGCAGGATTACCTGCCGTTCGTCTGGCTGATGAACCACGCCTGGCTGATCCTGACGGATTCTGGCGGTATTCAGGAAGAGGCACCCTCACTGGGTAAACCCGTGCTGGTGATGCGCGAAACGACGGAACGTCCAGAGGCGATTAAGGCCGGAACGGTGCGTCTGGTCGGAACCGAAACCAAACGTCTCGTGGCAGAAGTCACACGCCTGCTGCACGATGAAAAAGAGTATCTGGCCATGAGTCACGCCCATAATCCTTATGGTGACGGGCAGGCCTGTAGCCGAATTTTGCATGCACTTAAACATAATCGGGTAACGCTATGAGTTTTTCTACCATCTCTGTCATTGGTCTTGGCTACATTGGACTGCCGACTGCGGCCGCCTTTGCTTCACGTCAAAAGCAGGTTATCGGGGTGGATATCAACCAGCACGCGGTTGAGACCATTAACCGGGGTGAAATTCATATCGTGGAGCCAGATCTCGATAAAGTGGTCAAAACCGCCGTCGAAGGCGGTTTTCTGAAGGCCAGCACCACGCCCATCGAAGCCGATGCGTATCTGATTGCCGTGCCGACGCCATTTAAAGGCGAGCACGAGCCTGACATGGTGTATGTCGAAGCCGCCGCCAAATCCATTGCTCCGGTGCTGAAGAAAGGCGCTCTGGTGATTCTGGAATCCACCTCTCCGGTTGGTGCGACCGAGCAGATGGCGCAGTGGCTGGCTGAAGCCCGTCCAGATTTAACCTTCCCGCAGCAGGCCGGCGAACAGGCAGATATCAATATCGCCTACTGTCCAGAACGCGTGCTGCCGGGTCAGGTGATGGTAGAGCTGATTAAAAACGACCGTGTGATTGGCGGGATGACCCCCGTCTGTTCTGCACGCGCCAGCGAACTCTACAACATCTTCCTTGAAGGCGAGTGTGTGGTCACTAACTCGCGCACGGCGGAGATGTGTAAACTGACCGAAAACAGTTTCCGCGATGTGAACATCGCTTTTGCTAACGAACTGTCACTGATTTGCGCCGACCAGGGGATTAACGTCTGGGAACTGATTCGCCTGGCGAACCGCCATCCGCGCGTCAATATTCTCCAGCCTGGCCCAGGCGTTGGCGGCCACTGCATCGCCGTAGACCCGTGGTTTATCGTAGCGCAAAACCCCGATCAGGCGCGCCTGATCCGCACGGCCCGCGAAGTAAACGACGGCAAGCCGCATTGGGTCATGAATCAGGTGAAAGCGACCGTGGCAGATTGCCTGACCGAGAGCGGCAAGCGCGCCAGCGAAGTCAAAATTGCCTGCTTTGGTCTGGCGTTTAAACCGAACATCGACGATCTGCGCGAAAGCCCAGCGATGGGCATCGCCGAGATGATCGCCACCTGGCACACCGGCGAAACCCTTGTCGTTGAACCGAATATTCATACCCTGCCGAAGAAACTGGCCGGGCATTGTCAGCTCGCTTCTTTGGATGACGCCCTGAAATCCGCCGACGTGCTGGTGCTGCTGGTGGACCACAAAGAGTTCAAAGACATCAGCGGTGACGCGGTGCAGCAGAAGTATGTTGTTGATACCAAAGGGGTGTGGCGTTGACTGAGCTGCTAGGCGTACTGGAACCGCTTACCTGGGAGAGCCAATTTTTTGCCCTCCCTTCGGCGGTGGTGCGCTTTCGCGACGATGCTCCGGCATTGACGACGGCGGATTTCACGCCGTGGCAGCGCGTACAGGCTAAAATCCCCGCGGGACGTGCTGACTGGCTGGATGCCCTGCAAAAGCTGGGATTTCAGCTGGTTGAAGGTGAAGTCGATCTTACCCTCGCCGTTGCGCACCACCTCCGGACAGACGCTGAGCGGGCAACGGAACACGACATCCCCGCGCTGCGCCAGATGGCCGCGCTGGCTTTTGCGCAGAGCCGCTTTCGTGCACCCTGGTATGCGCCCGATGATAGCGGTCGGTTTTACGCCCAGTGGATTGAAAATGCTGTCAAAGGCACCTTCGACCATGAGTGCCTGGTGTTTCGCGCCAACAGCGGCGAGATTGAGGCATTTGTCTCTCTGCGCCAGCTGAGTGAGGACGAAGCGCGTATCGGCCTGCTCGCCGGACGCGGAATGGGCGACAAACTGATGCAGGCGGCGCTTCATTGGGCCGAGCAGCGTCAGCTATCAACTTTGCGGGTGGCGACCCAACTGGGTAACACCGCCGCGCTTAAACGTTACATTGCTAGCGGTGGCACCATTGATGCGACTGCTTACTGGCTATACAGGTGACAAAATGATTCCATTTAACGCGCCTCCCGTTGTGGGCACCGAACTTGATTACATGCAATCTGCCATGAGCAGCGGCAAGCTTTGCGGTGATGGTGGTTTTACCCGTCGCTGTCAGCAGTGGATGGAGCAGCGTTTTCACAGCGCCAAAGTGTTGCTTACGCCGTCCTGCACCGCCTCGCTGGAGATGGCCGCGCTGCTGCTGGACATCAAGCCGGGTGATGAAGTGATCATGCCGAGCTACACCTTCGTCTCAACGGCGAATGCCTTCGTCCTGCGTGGTGCGAAAATTATCTTTGTTGATGTTCGCCCGGATACGATGAACATCGACGAAACCCTGATTGAAGCAGCGATCACCGACAAAACGCGAGCGATTGTGCCGGTTCACTACGCGGGTGTGGCGTGCGAGATGGACACCATCATGGCCATCGCCAAAAAGCACAACCTGTTCGTGGTGGAAGATGCCGCGCAGGGCGTGATGTCCACCTACAAAGGCCGCGCGCTAGGCACGATCGGCCACATCGGCTGCTTCAGCTTCCACGAAACCAAAAACTACACCGCGGGCGGGGAAGGTGGCGCGACGCTGATCAACGACCGTGCGCTGGTGGAACGCGCCGAAGTGATCCGCGAGAAAGGCACCAACCGCAGCCAGTTCTTCCGTGGGCAGGTCGATAAATACACCTGGCGCGATATCGGGTCCAGCTATCTGATGGCTGATTTGCAGGCCGCCTATCTCTGGGCGCAGCTTGAAGCCGCCGAGCGCATCAATCAGCAGCGTCTGTCCCTGTGGCAAACCTATTACGATGCCCTCGCGCCGCTGGCGCAGCAAGGGCGCATCGAGCTGCCAACCATTCCGGCAGACTGCGTTCACAACGCGCACATGTTTTACATCAAACTGCGCGACAATGACGACCGCAGCAACCTGATCGCCTACCTTAAAGAGGCGGAGATCATGGCGGTGTTCCATTACATCCCGCTGCACTCCAGCCCGGCGGGTGAAGCCTTCGGTCAGTTCGTCGGTGAAGATCGCTACACCACCAAAGAAAGTGAGCGTTTGCTTCGTCTGCCGCTTTTCTACAACCTCGCGCCGGTCAATCAGCGCACGGTGATTAATACCCTTCTGAGCTACTTCCGCTGATATGTCTCTGGCGAAAGCATCGGTGTGGACCGCCGCGTCCACACTTGTCAAGATTGGCGCAGGGCTGCTGGTGGTTAAACTGCTGGCGGTCTCCTTTGGCCCGTCCGGGGTCGGGCAGGCAGGTAACTTCCGCCAGCTTGTGACCGTGCTCGGCGTCCTCGCCGGGGCCGGGATCTTCAACGGTGTCACCAAATACGTGGCGCAGCATCACGACGATGCGGCGGCGCTGCGCAGAGTGGTCGGCACCTCTTCTGCGATGGTGCTCGGATTTTCAACGCTACTGGCAATCGTCTTTTTGCTGGCTGCGGCACCTATCAGTCAGGGGCTTTTCGGCAATACCCATTATCAGGGGTTGGTGCGACTCGTCGCGCTGGTGCAGATGGGGATCGCCTGGGCTAACCTGCTGTTAGCGCTGATGAAAGGCTTCCGCGACGCCGCCGGGAATGCGCTGGCGCTGATTCTGGGAAGCCTAATCGGCGTCATTGCCTATTACGTCTGCTATCGTCTCGGCGGCTATGAAGGCGCGCTGCTTGGCCTGGCGCTGGTTCCGGCGCTGGTGGTCATTCCTGCCGCCTTCATGCTGATGCGCAGGCGCACCATTCCGCTGAGCTACCTCAAGCCGCAGTGGGACAAAATGCTGGCCGGGCAGTTGGGGAAATTCACCCTGATGGCGCTGATTACCTCCGTCACGCTTCCCGTGGCCTATGTGATGATGCGAAACCTGCTGGCGGCGCATTACAGCTGGGATGAAGTGGGAATATGGCAGGGAGTGAGCAGTATTTCTGACGCTTATCTCCAGTTCATCACCGCCTCGTTTAGCGTCTACCTGCTGCCGACGCTGTCGCGCCTGACCTCTCGTCAAGACATCACCCGCGAAATTGGCCGCTCCCTGCGCTTCGTGCTGCCTGCCGTGGCCGCCGCGAGTTTAACCGTCTGGCTGCTGCGTGACGTCGCTATCTGGCTGCTGTTCTCTGCGAAATTTACCGCAATGCGCGATTTGTTCGCCTGGCAGCTGGTGGGTGATGTACTGAAAGTGGGTGCTTACGTTTTCGGCTATCTGGTGATTGCCAAAGCCTCCCTGCGACTCTATATCCTGGCGGAGATCAGCCAGTTCACACTGCTGACGGGCTTCTCTCACTGGCTGATCCCGACGCACGGCGCGCTGGGCGCGGCTCAGGCCTATATGGCCACCTATATTGTCTATTTTGCTGCCTGTTGCGGCGTATTTTTACTTTGGCGTAGACGCGCATGACTGCACTGATTCACGTGTTGGGTTCGGATATCCCGCATCACAACCGCACGGTATTACAGTTTTTTAATGACTCGCTGGCGGCTGGCAGCGCCGACGCGCGCGAGTTTATGGTCGCGGGCCAGGATAATGGGCTGAGTGCCGCCTGTCCTGCACTGTCGATTAGCTTTTGGCCGGATAAATCCGCGCTGGCAAACGCGGTGATCGCGAAGGCCAAAGCCAACCGCGAGCAACGTTTCTTCTTCCACGGCCAGTTTAATACCGGGCTGTGGCTGGCGCTGCTGAGGGGCGGCATTAAGCCTTCGCAGTTTAACTGGCATATCTGGGGCGCGGATCTGTATGAAGTGTCGCGCGGCTGGAAATTCCGCCTGTTCTATCCTCTGCGCCGGATGGCTCAGGGACGCGTCGGCTGCGTATTTGCGACCCGTGGCGATCTGAATTATTTTGCGAAGCAACATCCAGACGTGCGCGGTGAGTTACTCTATTTCCCGACCCGCATGGACCCGGCGCTGAACAATATGGCGAACGATGCCCAGCGCGAAGGCAAGCTGACCATTCTGGTGGGTAACTCAGGCGATCGCAGTAACGAACACATCGCGGCGCTGAAAGCCGTCCATCAGCAGTTTGGTGATACGGTGAACGTGATCGTGCCGATGGGCTATCCTGCAAATAATGACGCGTACATTTCAGAGGTGCGACAGAGCGGTCTGGCGCTGTTTAGCCCGGACAATCTGCAAATTCTCAGCAACAAGCTGGAGTTTGATGATTATTTGGCGCTGCTGCGAAAATGCGATCTCGGATACTTCATTTTTGCGCGTCAGCAGGGGATTGGCACATTGTGTCTGTTGATTCAGGCCGGGGTGCCGTGTGTGCTGAACCGCGAAAATCCGTTCTGGCAGGATATGGCGGAGCAGCATATTCCGGTGTTGTTCACCACGGATGATTTGAATGAAAACGTGGTTCGTGAAGCACAGCGTCAGCTGGCGTTGGTGGATAAGAATGCCATCGACTTTTTCAGCCCAAACTTCCTCACGCCGTGGCATCAGGCGCTGCGGATTGCAGCAGGAGACAAAGCATGAGCCAGTTGCAATTTAGCGGCTTGTTAGTGATTTGGCTTTTGGCATCGCTGTTTATCGCCACGCTCACCTGGTTTGAGTTCCGTCGCGTGCGCTTTAACTTCAACGTCTTCTTTTCGCTGCTGTTCCTGCTGACCTTCTTCTTCGGCTTCCCGTTGACCAGCATTCTGGTCTTCCGCTTTGACGTCAGCGTCGCACCGCCGGAAATACTGATGCAGGCGCTGCTGTCTGCTACCTGTTTTTACGCGGTTTACTATGTGACCTATAAAACCCGTTTACGTCCGGTGAATCACACGCCGCGTCGCCCGCTGTTCACCATGAACAGGGTGGAAACGCACCTGACCTGGGTGATGCTGATGATTATCGCCCTGGTCAGCGTCGGTATTTTCTTCATGCATAACGGCTTTTTGCTGTTCAAGCTGCATTCGTACAGCCAGATATTTTCTGCCGAAGTGTCGGGCGTGGCACTTAAGCGTTTCTTCTATTTCTTCATCCCGGCGATGCTGGTGGTCTATTTCCTGCGCCAGGACAGCAAGGCGTGGTTGTTCTTCCTGGTGAGCACGGTGGCGTTCGGTCTGCTGACCTACATGATTGTCGGCGGGACACGTGCGAATATCATCATTGCCTTCGCGATCTTCCTGTTTATCGGCATTATCCGCGGCTGGATTTCACTGTGGATGCTGGTGGCAGCGGGGGTGTTTGGCATCGTCGGCATGTTCTGGCTGGCGCTCAAGCGCTACGGCATGGACGTGAGTGGTGACGAGGCGTTTTATACCTTCCTGTACCTCACCCGCGACACCTTCTCGCCGTGGGAAAACCTGGCGCTGCTCCTGCAAAACTACGACAAAATCGACTTCCAGGGTCTGGCCCCTATCGTGCGAGATTTCTACGTCTTTATTCCGACCTGGCTGTGGCCAGACCGGCCAGGCGTGGTGTTGAACACGGCGAACTACTTCACCTGGGAAGTGCTGAATAACCACTCCGGGCTGGCAATCTCCCCGACGCTGATTGGCTCGCTGGTGGTGATGGGCGGCGTATGGTTTATCCTGCCTGGCGCCGTGGCAGTAGGGCTTATCATCAAATGGTTCGATTGGCTGTATGTGCGCGGAAACGAAGAGACCAACCGCTATAAAGCCGCGATTTTGCACAGTTTCTGTTTTGGTGCCATTTTCAATATGATCGTGCTGGCGCGTGAAGGGCTGGACTCGTTTGTCTCGCGCGTGGTGTTTTTCATGGTGATATTTGGCATCTGCCTGTTGCTGGCGAAACTGTTGTATTGGCTGTTTGACAGCGCGGGCCTGGTTCACCGCCGACTGGCGCGGACTACCCGTACGCTTTCCCAAGTCTGAGTAAGGATAATCATGACTGATAATACCTCTGCGCCAGTGTACTCCCTGCGCGGACTGAAACTCATTGGCTGGCGTGATATGCAGCATGCGCTGGATTATCTCTGCGCTGATGGGCAGATCAAATCCGGTACGCTGGTGGCGATTAACGCCGAAAAAATGCTGGCCGTTGAAGATAACGCCGAAGTGAAAAGCCTGATTGAAGCCGCCGAGTTTAAATACGCCGACGGCATCAGCGTGGTCCGCTCGATCCGCAAGAAGTTCCCGCAGGCGCAGGTTTCGCGCGTCGCGGGGGCCGATCTGTGGGAAGAGCTGATGGCGCGGGCAGGGCAGGACGGCACGCCGGTGTTCCTGATTGGCGGCAAACCCGATGTGCTGGCGCAGACGGAGCAGAAGCTGCGTGCGCAGTGGAATGTTAACATCGTGGGCAGCCAGGACGGGTATTTCAAACCCGAAGAACGTCAGGCGCTGTTTGAACGCATTCGCGACAGTGGGGCGAAAATCGTGACCGTGGCGATGGGCTCACCGCGCCAGGAAATCTTGATGCGCGACTGCCGTCTGGTTTGCCCGAATGCGCTATTTATGGGCGTTGGCGGCACATATGACGTCTTTACCGGCCATGTGAAACGTGCGCCAAAGGTATGGCAGAACTTGGGGCTGGAGTGGTTGTATCGCCTCCTTTCTCAGCCAAGTCGTATCAAACGACAGATCAAACTGCTGCGCTATCTGGCCTGGCATTACACCGGCAAAATGTAATCAAAATGTAGCGCGATATGCTATTCGCGCTGCAACTCGCCTGCAAAACTGCTGCATTTCTGTGCAATACGTTCATTTTTTTAATGCTTCGTTTGCCATTTGGCAGGATTTAAGAAACCATTCCTCCCCGTATTTCAGTACCCCAAAAATAATAACCGGCAAAAGCCGGGCAACAGCAAACACAACCGAGGATTTATGGCAGAGAAAAAACCTGAGCTTCAGCGTGGGCTGGAAGCTCGTCACATTGAATTGATAGCGCTAGGCGGCACTATCGGCGTTGGCCTGTTTATGGGCTCCGCAAGCACGCTTAAATGGGCAGGTCCGTCCGTACTGCTGGCGTATATCGTCGCCGGATTGTTCGTCTTCTTCATCATGCGCTCGATGGGCGAAATGCTGTTCCTTGAGCCGGTCGCCGGTTCATTCGCCGTTTACGCGCACAAATACATGAGCCCGTTCTTTGGCTATCTCACGGCCTGGTCTTACTGGTTTATGTGGATGGCGGTGGGGATATCGGAGATCACCGCGATAGGAGTCTACGTCCAGTTCTGGTTCCCGGACATGGTGCAATGGATACCCGCACTGATCGCCGTGGGGCTGGTGGCGCTCGCAAACCTGGCCGCCGTGCGTTTGTACGGTGAAATTGAGTTCTGGTTCGCGATGATCAAAGTCACCACCATTATCGTGATGATTGTGGTCGGTCTGGGCGTGATCTTCTTTGGCTTCGGCAACGGTGGACAGTCGATTGGCTTTGGCAACCTGACCGAGCACGGCGGCTTTTTTGCCGGCGGCTGGAAGGGCTTCCTGACGGCGCTCTGTATCGTGGTGGCGTCCTATCAGGGCGTGGAGCTGATTGGTATCACTGCCGGTGAAGCGAAAAACCCGCAGGTCACGCTGCGTAGTGCGGTGGGTAAAGTCCTGTGGCGTATCCTGATTTTCTACGTGGGTGCGATTTTCGTTATCGTCACTATCTTCCCGTGGAACCAGATTGGCACCACTGGCAGCCCGTTCGTGCTGACCTTCGCCAAGATTGGGATCACCGCAGCAGCAGGGATTATCAACTTCGTCGTCCTGACCGCAGCGCTGTCGGGTTGTAACAGCGGCATGTACAGCTGTGGCCGTATGCTTTACGCGCTGGCGAAAAACCGTCAGCTTCCGGCGGCGATGGGCAAAGTCTCCCGCGCTGGTGTACCTGTGGCGGGCGTGACGGTCTCCATTGCCATTCTGCTGATTGGCTCGTGCCTGAACTACATTATCCCGAATCCGCAGCGTGTATTCGTCTACGTCTACAGTGCCAGCGTCCTGCCGGGCATGGTGCCGTGGTTTGTGATTTTGATAAGCCAGCTTCGCTTCCGTCAGGCGCACAAACAGGCGATTGCCAGCCACCCGTTCCGCTCCATTTTGTTCCCGTGGGCGAACTACGCGACGATGGGGTTCCTGATTTGCGTATTAATCGGCATGTACTTCAATGAAGATACCCGCATGTCGCTGTTTGTCGGGATTATCTTTATGGCCGCCGTCTCGATTGGCTACAAGCTTTTTGGCCTCAGCCGCCACGTTGAAACCCAGAAAGTGGAGTAATAAGCGACAAAGTGCGCAAAGCGTAATCAAACGCGCATTTATTTTAAAAAAGCACTAGACAGCAGACCGAGACCTCCGTAATATCCAGCCCCGCAACGGCGCTAAGCGCCCGTAGCTCAGCTGGATAGAGCGCTGCCCTCCGGAGGCAGAGGTCTCAGGTTCGAATCCTGTCGGGCGCGCCAATTAAGTAGTCTGGCGTTCGAGCTGCGGTGGTAGTAGTACATACCGCGTGAAAGAATAAGTAGTGGTGGCTATAGCTCAGTTGGTAGAGCCCTGGATTGTGATTCCAGTTGTCGTGGGTTCGAATCCCATTAGCCACCCCATTATTTGATAAGTTGTGACATTGCGACGGTGGCGGAATTGGTAGACGCGCTAGCTTCAGGTGTTAGTGTCTTAACGGACGTGGGGGTTCAAGTCCCCCCCCTCGCACCACGACTTACAGAATTGAACTAAAAATTCAAAAAAGCAGTACATCGGCGAGTAGCGCAGCTTGGTAGCGCAACTGGTTTGGGACCAGTGGGTCGGAGGTTCGAATCCTCTCTCGCCGACCAATTTTGAACCCCGCTTCGGCGGGGTTTTTTGTTTTCTGTCGTTTATGCCTCTGTTGTCATTTCCCGACAACGCTATCCACCTTTGTCGCGATTAAGAGACAGCTAATCATCTGTTTTATAACACTATTTCACTTTTCTGATATTTGTGTCGCTCTCAGGAGACACTTGCGCCAGTTTTGACGCTTTTTCTGCGGCCCCGCAGACCCCATTAAAAGAAAAATTCCTTTTTTCTTATCATGTTGCGAAATGTAAAACTTCTTTCTGTAACCCTGGCACGTAACGTGCAATAATATCCGTGTAGATGCTCATTCCACCTCTTATGTTCGCCTTAGGGCCTCATAAACTCAGGAATGACGCAGAGCCATTTAAGGTGCTTATCGTCCACCGACAGATGTCGCTTCGGCCTCATCAGACACCATGGACATAACGTTGAGTGAAGCACCAATATGTTGTCAAACAGACCTGTTTAACGCCTGCTTTTATAGCAGGCGTTTTTTTTGGGTGATTCTCAGGATAGCGGCCATAAAAAAGAGGCCCGTGGGCCTCCTGATGCGCGATGCTTGAACTCACTGACCGTTATTCTGCAAGGTTAACAGCAGGCCGTCACGGCGCATGGCGGCGGCCTCTTCCGGCTTGTGCTGCTTGTCCAGCGTGTCAGCCAGCCAGGCGTAGTCAAATGCGTCCGGACGCTGTTTCAACGCTGCACGGAAGGCGAGGCTCGCCTCCTGCCATTCGCCGTGCTTCATCAGAGACTGACCCAGCGTGCTCCACAGCAGCGGGCGATCGCCCACGGTTTTGATCTGCTGGCGCAGCATTTTTTCCATCTGCTCAGGGTTGTTGGTCCTAAGGCGCGGGATCACCATCACCAGACGGTCGTCATACTGACGTTTCAGGCCATCGAGAATAATCTCCTGCGCCGTGTCATGATCGTCACATTCGATGAGATGTTCTGCCATCGCCACCTGCAAAGGAACCTGCTGACGCGTTTTGCGACTCTGGTTTTTCCACCAGGTTTTCAGGCCATCGCTGCCCAGATCGGCACGCGCCTGATCCATCAGACCAATCCACGCCTGACGCTGCAGCGCATCGCGATGTTCGTCATCGCCAACGTCCGCTTTCGCCATCGAAGGAATAATGTCCAGTAACGAACCCCAGGCGCCGGTACGGATATAAGCCTGCTCGGCAAGACGCAGCACTTCCGGATGGCGAGGGGTGACTTCCAGCAGACGGTCAACGCCATGACGCGCGGCGTGATTTTCGTTACGCGCCAGTTGAATACGCACGCGGGTGATTTCAACCGGGATCTGATCGTTGGTCGCCAGTTCCGACGCGCGCTCAAGATGCTGGTTTGCACGCGCTTCATCCCCGCGCTGTTGCGCAGCTTCTGCGGCTAACAGATAGTTCACCACTGGTTGTTCGGCGTGATCGGCATTTTTTGACATCAACTTTTCAACCTGCTGATAGTCGCCTTCGGCCAGTTTGAGCAGTGCCTGTTCGGTTTGTTTACGTGCGCGGCGGCGTTTGCGCCCGACGAACCAGCCGCGAGTATGAGCGCCGGTTCTGAAAATACGACGCAGGATCCATTCGATCGCAAACAGCACCACCACGGTCAGGATCAAGATGATCACCAGACCCGTAACGCTGGTTTCGATGTTGTAGTTATCGGTCTGGATCAGGACATATCCCTGATGACCCGCAATCAGCGGCCCAAGAACGATCCCGGCGATCAGCAATAAGAAGAGTAATAAGACTTTTAACATGATTACTCTCCTTGAGGTGCGCTTTCAGGGGCAGGCGCAGGGGCTGGCGCGTCCGGCTGTGCGGCAACGCCTGGCTGTGCCAGCAGGTTGCGCACGCGCGTTTGCATCAGTTTTTCCAGAATCGGCTGGCTTTCCAGTTTGTCCGGGACATTCATGGTGATGTTCTGCTGACTGAGTTTGTCGATGTCGTCCAGGAACGCGGTGGTAGTGGCATCGCTGGTGTCGTAGTAAGCACGAACCCACGTCGAAACATTATCCAGCGCCTGTTTGTAGGTCTCTTCCTGATGACGCGGAACGGCCTGCGCTGCGACCAGCAGACGGGAGCGGATGTTCTCGCGCAGATAGACGTCCTGATTTGGCGCTAACAGCGGTACGGCAGTTTCATCGCGGCGACGCACGGTGATAAAGCTGTCCATAAAGTTCTGCCAGCTTTTTTGCAGGTTGATGCGCCATTCGCTCAGGGAACTTGAAAGTTCCGTGCCGTCGGAATCCATCGGGGAGTCGTCGTCGTTGTTATCAGCCAGACGCAGATTATCAATCGAGTTAGACAGCTGATTAACCTTGAGGATAATGCCGTCGTAATCAACTTGTGACACAGCGCCGAGGCTGGCGATATCTTCAGTAATGGCGCGACGGGCGACGATCAGGCTTGGGTCGTTCATGTCTGCCAGGCTGGCGTCGGCGCTTTTCAGCAGCGCGGCAGCGGTGGTGACATCCTGATCGCTCCACAGCTTACGCCCGGCCAGTTTGACCAGAAAATCGGCCTGAGACAGCAGCCAGGTTTTGGCATCGGTACCGGAAATGGTCGCCACTTTTTGCTGCACTTCGGCGAGCTGTTTGGTCAGCTCTTCCTGACGGGAATTGGCCTCGGCCAGCTGCGTCGACTGCTGCTTGATGACGCCTTCCAGCTCTGTTTTCTGCGTCTCCTGCACTTTTTGCAGGGCCGTAATCTGATTCACCAGCGCATCGCTGGTCATCGTCTGGTTGGTGGCCTGTTTTTTCACCAGACCGTACAAGCCGACACCGGCCGCCAGCGCAATGGCGATAGCGATCGCGCTCAGCGCGAGGCTGGTTTTATTGCTGCCGTTTTTTTTCTCAACAATCTGTTCAGTCTTCTCTGGCTGCGGCGGGGTGGCCACAGTCTCCCTGGTCTCTTCAACCACGGCGGAGGATTTTTCTTGTTCCGTCATTATGGCTTCCCATTATGAGAGTTATTGTAATGCGCGCAGCAGCGCATCGTTGTCGGCGTTATCAGCGATCCGAATATCTTGCCAGCCCAGTTCCAGGGCGAGGTTCGCCAGACGCTCGCTGACGACCAGCAGTCGACAGCGGAGTAACCAGTTTTCACGATACCATTGTGGGATCAGCGACCAGAGTTGCTGGAGCATTTCGCCGCTAGTGACAACCAGCGTGTCCACGCCGCGCGTATGCCAGCGCATCGCTTCCTGCGCACCGTCATAAAATTTTGCACAGCGCTGGTAGCACTCGCAAAACGTCACGTCAGCCCCGCGCTCACTGAGCGTCTCGCCCAGTAATTCGCGACCCCCGTTCCCGCGAAGGATGAGGGCGCGCTTTCCCGCAACAGTTTGTAATTCAGGTAATTGTAGCAAGATTTCGCTGATTTCCCGATCTAACGGATAGCGAACATCAATTCCGCTGACCGCGTGAAGGGCCAGCGCAGTGGTGCGCCCAATCGCGAAATAACGTGGCGAAGTCGGCCAGCTTTGCTTCTCTTGTAGCAATTGAGCGTGCGCAAATTCCACGGCATGTTGCGATAAGGCGAAAACTAAATCGCCCGCATCCAGAGCACGAAGATGGTCGGCGAGCGCAGAGAGCTGCCGACCGGGGGAGAATTCAATCAGCGGAAAACTCCATGCCACCTGCCCCAGTGCGCGCAGACGGCTCACAAGTTGCTCCCCTGCGGGAGAAGGGCGGGTGACGAGAATACTCATGCTGGTGCTTCTCCGTTATAAACGTCTGCCAGAATTTCGCGGGCACCGTTATCAAGTAGCTCTTCGGCCAGAGAAATGCCGAGCGCTTCGGCGTCTGTTGCTTGGCCGCGACGTTCACCGCGTACCATCTGCGAACCGTCCGGCGCGCCAACCAGCGCACGCAGCCACAGTTCGCCGTCAGTTAATTCAGCATAGCTGCCAATCGGCACCTGACAGCCGCCTTCCAGGCGGGTATTCATCGCGCGCTCTGCCTGAACACGAATCGCGGTCTCGTCGTGGTTGAGCGGTGCGAGCAGGCTGCGGGTGCGGTCATCATCAAGACGACACTCGATACCCACCGCGCCCTGACCTACGGCCGGAAGTGAAAGCTCTGGCGGAAGGGCGACACGCACGCGAGATTCCAGCCCTAGACGCTTCAGGCCAGCAACGGCCAGAATGATGGCATCGTAATCGCCGTTATCCAGTTTGCCGAGACGTGTACCGACGTTGCCACGCAAGGAGCGAATCACCAGATCCGGGCGGCGTTCAGCCAACTGACACTGGCGGCGTAAACTTGACGTGCCAACCACGCTCCCGAGAGGTAAATCATCAAGGGAGGCGTAGTGGTTTGAGACGAACGCGTCGCGTGGATCTTCGCGCTCGCAAATCGTCACCAGGCCCAACCCTTCAGGGAATTCGACCGGAACATCTTTCATGGAATGGACGGCGATATCGGCGCGGTTCTCAAGCAGTGCAACTTCCAGCTCTTTGACAAACAGGCCTTTTCCGCCCACTTTTGCCAGCGGTGTATCAAGGATCACATCGCCGCGCGTCACCATAGGAACCAGTTCGACACGCAAACCCGAATGGCAGGCTTCGAGGCGCTGCTTAACATATTGTGCCTGCCATAGCGCAAGGGGGCTTTGGCGTGTGGCAATTCTCAAAACATTGTCTAACATGCTTGTTACCGTCATTATCGTCCGTTGACCATCCTAACATTGTTGACTCTGGGATGTCAGTTTTACGGTCGATGAAGGGGTGAGGGACAAGGCGGTGCGCAGTTCACCCGCAGCCGTATTAAGGAATTTACACGTACAGAACGGTGCTACACTTGTATGTAGCGCATCTTTCTTTACGGTCAATCGGCAAGGTGTTAAATTGATCACGTTTTAGACCATTTTTTCGTCGCTACTACTAAAAAGATAACGATGAAAAAGGGTAACGGTTCTTTTTTGAAATACTGCGGGCTCGTAATCTTTCGCTGTTCAGAATGATTGCTACGTCCGGCAACATCAGGCGATATGTCTTGTACCTCTATATTGAGACTCTGAAACAGAGACTGGATGCCATAAATCAATTGCGCGTGGATCGTGCGCTTGCTGCCATGGGACCTGCTTTTCAACAGGTTTACAGTCTGCTGCCAACATTACTGCATTATCACCATCCGTTGATGCCGGGTTACCTCGAAGGTAACGTTCCGCAGGGCATTTGCATTTTCACGCCCGATGAAACCCAACAGCACTATCTGAGCGAGTTGGAACTCTACCGTGGTATGCCGCCACAGGTCTCTCCGAAAGGTGAACTGCCGATTACCGGCGTTTACACCATGGGAAGTACCTCCTCAGTAGGGCAAAGCTGTTCCTCTGATCTGGATATCTGGGTCTGCCATCAATCCTGGCTCGATAATGACGAGCGTCAGCTGTTGCAGCGTAAATGCAGCCTGCTGGAAAGCTGGGCGGCGTCGCTCGGCGTGGAAGTGAGCTTCTTCCTGATTGATGAAAACCGTTTCCGTCATAACGAAAGCGGCAGCCTGGGCGGTGAAGACTGCGGTTCCACGCAGCACATTTTGCTGCTCGATGAATTTTACCGTAGCGCCGTGCGTCTCGCCGGGAAGCGTATTCTGTGGAATATGGTGCCGTGCGAAGAAGAAGAGCATTACGACGATTACGTCATGTCGCTCTATTCTCAGGGCGTGCTGACGCCAAACGAATGGCTGGATTTGGGCGGTTTAAGCTCCCTGTCCGCCGAAGAATATTTTGGCGCGAGCCTATGGCAGCTCTACAAAAGTATTGATTCCCCGTATAAAGCAGTGCTGAAAACCCTGCTGCTCGAAGCCTATTCCTGGGAATACCCCACGCCACGCCTGCTGGCAAAAGATATCAAACAGCGTCTGCACGATGGGGAGATCGTCTCCTTCGGCCTTGATGCCTATTGCATGATGCTCGAACGCGTCACCGAATATCTGAAAGCCATTGATGACACCACGCGTCTCGACCTGGTGCGTCGATGTTTCTATCTCAAAGTGTGTGAAAAACTCAGCCGCGAACGCGCATGCGTTGGCTGGCGTCGTGAAGTGGTCAGTCAGTTAGTCAAAGAGTGGGGATGGGACGAAGAACGTTTGTCCATGCTCGACAACCGCGCCAACTGGAAAATCGATCAGGTGCGTGAAGCGCACAACGAACTGCTTGATGCGATGATGCAGAGCTATCGTAACCTGATTCGCTTTGCCCGCCGCAACAACCTCAGCGTTTCCGCCAGCCCGCAGGATATCGGTGTCTTGACCCGTAAGCTGTACGCCGCGTTCGAAGCGCTGCCAGGCAAAGTCACGCTGGTAAACCCGCAGATTTCGCCGGACCTGTCAGAACCGAACCTAACCTTTATTTATGTCCCGCCGGGCCGCGCGAACCGCACCGGCTGGTATCTCTACAACCGTGCACCAAGCATGGATTCAATCATCAGCCATCAGCCGCTGGAATATAACCGCTATCTGAATAAGCTGGTGGCCTGGGCCTGGTTCAACGGCCTGCTGACGTCGCGCACTCGTCTGTTTATCAAAGGCAACGAGGTCGTGGATCTCGCCAAATTGCAGGAGATGGTCGCCGATGTATCGCACCACTTCCCGCTGCGCCTGCCTGCGCCGACGCCAAAAGCGCTCTACAGCCCGTGTGAAATTCGCCATCTGGCGATTATCGTCAACCTGGAATACGACCCGACGGCGGCTTTCCGCAATCAGGTAGTCCATTTTGATTTCCGCAAGCTGGATGTCTTTAGCTTTGGCGAGCAGCAAAACTGCCTGGTAGGCAGCGTTGACCTGCTGTATCGCAACTCGTGGAACGAAGTGCGTACCCTGCATTTCAACGGCGAGCAGGCGATGATCGAAGCGCTGAAAACCATTCTTGGCAAAATGCACCAGGACGCCGCGCCGCCGGATAGTGTGGAAGTGTTCTGCTACAGCCAACATCTGCGCGGTCTGATTCGCACTCGCGTGCAGCAGCTGGTGTCCGAATGCATCGAACTGCGCCTTTCCAGTACGCGTCAGGAAACCGGGCGCTTCAAAGCGCTCCGCGTCTCCGGTCAGACCTGGGGCCTGTTCTTTGAACGTCTGAACGTTTCGGTGCAGAAGCTGGAAAATGCGATCGAGTTCTACGGTGCGATTTCTCACAACAAACTGCATGGCCTGTCCGTTCAGGTGGAAACCAATCACGTCAAATTGCCGCAGGTAGTGGATGGGTTTGCCAGCGAAGGGATTATTCAGTTCTTCTTCGAAGAAGCGGGGGATGAATCCGGATTTAATATTTATATTCTGGATGAGACCAACCGCGCCGAGGTATATCACCACTGCGAAGGCAGTAAAGAGGAGCTGGTGCGCGACGTCAGCCGCTTCTATTCGTCTTCACACGATCGCTTTACCTACGGCTCAAGCTTCATCAACTTCAACTTGCCGCAGTTCTATCAGATTGTGAAAGTTGATGGCCGTGCGCAGGTGATTCCGTTCCGCACCCAGACGATAACTCCGGTGCCGATGAATCAGGACGCCAATCAGCCGCTGTTACAGCAGTATTTCTCCTGAGCCGCTGAGCCGCTGAGCCGCTGAGCCGGATGCGCTTCGCTTATCCGGCCTACGTTTCTGGCCGCTTTGCTTAATTGACCTACGTTTCTGGGTGCGGTCTGATGCCCTCACCCCAACCCTCTCCCACGGGAGAGGGAGCAAACACTAAAAACCTTCTCAAAAGAGAAGGTTTTGTAGTTAACCTCGGAAGCTTACCGCCTCGCCTGCCTGCTGCGTCGCCGCCTCTTCCAGTAAATCCCAGAACGCTTCGCCGCTACGGTCGCAAATCCACTCGTCGCCTTTCAGGCTGAAATGGTAGCCGCCCTGTTTTGTCGCCAGCCACACCTGGTGCAGCGGCTCCTGGCGGTTAATAATAATCTTACTGCCGTTTTCAAAGCTGAGCGTCAGTACGCCGCCGTTGATCTCACAATCGATATCGCTGTCGCCATCCCAGTCGTCCAGACGCTCTTCAATGGTCTGCCACAGGGTATCGGCCAGGCGATGGAATTCACTGTCATTCATGGTTTTGTTCCTGTTTTTCGTGATGGCGGCAGTATAACGCTAAATAATTCCCGTTGCAGGAAAGCGGCAAACTCTTGCTTTTGTGTCTTCTCCTGCGATGATAGAAACAGAAAGTATGAACTTACGGGCAACCTATAATGAAAAACGTTTTTCGAACGCTTGCCGTTCTTATCACTCTGTTTAGTCTGACTGGCTGTGGTCTGAAAGGGCCGCTGTACTTCCCGCCAGCAGATAAAACCGCTCCGCCGCCAACCAAACCTGTGCAAAGTCAGATTGAATCATCGACGCCGGTGAGCAACGATCGCGGCGATAACGGTGGCCCAAGCCAGGTCAACTTCTGACAATCAGTTGTGTAACCGCGCAATGGAGTAAATGATGCAGTTCTCTAAAATGCATGGCCTTGGCAACGATTTTATGGTCGTCGACGCGGTAACGCAGAATGTCTTTTTTTCCCCTGAGCTGATTCGTCGCCTGGCGGACAGGCATTTGGGAGTGGGGTTTGATCAGCTGCTGGTGGTCGAACCGCCGTACGACCCGGATCTCGATTTTCATTACCGCATCTTTAACGCCGACGGTAGTGAAGTGTCCCAGTGCGGCAACGGCGCGCGCTGCTTTGCGCGTTTTGTGCGCCTGAAAGGGTTAACCAACAAACGCGATATCCGCGTCAGCACCGCTAACGGGCGTATGGTATTAAGCGTCACCGACGACGAGCTGGTGCGCGTGAATATGGGCGAGCCTAACTTCGAGCCTTCTGCGGTCCCGTTTCGGGCGATCAAAGCGGAAAAGACCTATATTATGCGGGCGGCCGAGCAGACAGTATTGTGCGGCGTCGTCTCAATGGGTAACCCCCATTGCGTGATTCAGGTTGATGATGTTGATATCGCCGCAGTCGAAACCCTCGGCCCGATTATGGAAAGCCACGAACGCTTCCCGGAACGCGCTAATATCGGTTTTATGCAGGTGGTAAAACGCGAACACATCCGTCTGCGCGTGTATGAGCGCGGCGCGGGCGAAACACGAGCCTGTGGCAGCGGCGCATGCGCGGCTGTGGCTGTCGGTATCTCGCAAGGGTTACTGGCGGAAGAGGTTCGCGTGGAATTACCGGGCGGTCGTCTCGATATCGCCTGGAAAGGTCCGGGTCATCCACTGTATATGACTGGCCCGGCGGCACATGTCTACGACGGGTTTATCCATCTATGAAACAACCAGGGGAAGAACTGCAGGAAACAATAATGGAACTGGACGACCGGGCTGTTGTTGATTATCTGCTGCGCAATCCTGAGTTTTTTATCCGCAATGCACGCGTCGTCGAACAGATGCGCGTGCCGCATCCAGTGCGCGACACCGTCTCGCTGGTCGAATGGCATATGGCGCGTTCGCGCAAGCACATCGATCAGCTGGAAGAGAACATGACCCTGCTGATGGAACAGGCCAGTAACAACGAAAGCCTGTTTTATCGTCTGCTGAATTTGCAGGCGCGGCTGGCGTCGGCGCACAGTCTGGATGAGTTTCTCAGCCGCTTTCATCGCTGGGCGCGCGAGCTCGGTCTGGCAGGCGCAACCCTTCGCCTGTTTCCCGATCGCTGGCGTATCGGCGCACCTTCCGGCTTCACTCATTTAGCGTTGAATCGCCAGGCGTTCGAACCGCTGCGCATTCAGCGTCTTGGGCATGAACTTCACTATCTCGGGCCGTTAAACGGACCTGAGCTGCTGGTGGTGCTGCCGGAGGCCAAAGCCATCGGTTCGGTCGCCATGTCCCTGATGGGGCGCGACGGCGACCTGGGCGTGATGCTCTTCACCAGCCGTGACGCACACCACTACGAGCAAGGACAAGGCACGCATCTGCTTCAGGAAATCGCCCTGATGCTCCCTGAGCTGCTGGAGCGCTGGATTGAACGCGTATGACGGATTCCCTGCTTGCTCCTCTGGTAGCGCGTTTCCTGCGCTATCTGGGCGTAGAACGACAGCTTAGCCCGATAACGCTGCTTAACTATCAGCGTCAGCTTGATGCCATCATGCAAATCGCCGACGAGATCGGCCTGAAGAACTGGCAACAGTGTGACGCTGCCACTGTGCGCGGGTTTGTGGTGCGTAGTCGGCGTAAAGGCCTGGGTCCGGCGAGCCTCGCGCTACGCCTCTCCGCGCTGCGCAGTTTCTTCGACTGGCTGGTGAGCCAGGGCGATCTCAAAGCCAATCCGGCGAAAGGTATCGCCACACCGAAAGCTCCGCGTCATCTGCCGAAAAATATCGACGTCGATGATGTGAATCGTCTGCTGGATATCGATCTTAACGATCCGCTGGCGGTGCGGGACCGCGCGATGCTGGAGGTGATGTACGGCGCGGGATTACGTCTTTCAGAACTGGTGGGTTTGGATCTGAAACATCTTGATTTAGACACCGGTGAAGTGTGGGTGATGGGGAAGGGCAGCAAAGAGCGCCGTTTACCGATTGGTCGCAACGCCGTAGCGTGGATTGAGCACTGGCTGGATTTACGCGGGCTGTTTGGCGCAGAAGAGAACGCGCTGTTTCTTTCTAAACTCGGAAAACGCATCTCCGCGCGAAATGTGCAGAAGCGTTTTGCTGAATGGGGCATCAAGCAGGGGCTAAACAGCCACGTTCACCCGCATAAATTACGCCACTCTTTTGCGACCCATATGCTCGAATCCAGCGGCGATCTGCGCGGCGTGCAGGAGTTGTTAGGCCACGCCAATTTATCGACCACTCAAATCTATACCCATCTTGATTTTCAACACCTTGCTTCGGTGTATGACTCGGCGCATCCACGCGCAAAACGGGGGAAATAATGCGTTTTTACCGCCCACTGGGTCAGATCTCTGCCCTGACGTTTGACCTTGATGACACTCTTTATGATAACCGCGAGGTGATCCTGCGTACCGAGCAGGAAGCGCTGGCGTTTGTGCAAAACTACCATCCCTCTTTGAAAACGCTGCAAAACAAAGACTTCCAGCGCCTGCGCCAGGCGCTGCGCGAAACCGAGCCGGACATTTACCACGATGTGACAGAATGGCGTCGTCGTGCCGTTGAACAGGCGATGCTGAATGCCGGGCTGAACGCACGAGAGGCCGCGCTGGGCGCGGAAGCCTCGATGGCGAATTTTGCCAAATGGCGTAGCCGTATCGACGTGCCGCAGGAAACACACGACACGTTGACGGCGCTGGCCGAAAAATGGCCGCTGGTGGCGATCACCAACGGCAATGCGCAGCCAGAGCTGTTTGGCCTTGGTAACTATTTCGAGTTCGTCCTGCGCGCAGGCCCGCACGGGCGCGCAAAGCCGTTTAACGATATGTATCATCTGGCGTCGGAAAAACTCAGCCTGCCGCTGGGCGAGATTTTGCACGTGGGCGATGATCTGACCACCGACGTGGCGGGCGCGATCCGCTGCGGCATGCAGGCCTGCTGGATCAAACCAGAAAACGCTGACCTGATGCAGACCGCCGACAGCCGCCTGTTGCCGCACGTCGAAATTTCGCGGTTGGCATCCCTCACCACGCTGATATAATCACCAGCAGTATTGTATAAATAACCAGGTTTTGGTGCCAATGGACGTTTCTTACCTTCTCGACAGCCTTAATGACAAACAGCGTGACGCGGTTGCCGCGACGCGGACCAATATGCTGGTGCTGGCAGGGGCGGGCAGTGGTAAGACGCGTGTTCTGGTGCATCGTATTGCGTGGCTACAGTGCGTCGAAAACTGCTCGCCGTATTCCATCATGGCGGTGACCTTCACCAACAAAGCGGCGGCGGAAATGCGCCACCGTATCGCGCAGCTGATGGGCTCCAGTCAGGGCGGCATGTGGGTGGGCACTTTCCACGGGCTGGCGCACCGCCTGCTGCGTGCGCACCACATGGACGCGAATCTGCCGCAGGATTTCCAGATCCTCGACAGCGAAGACCAGCTGCGTTTGCTCAAGCGCCTGATCAAGGCGATGAATCTCGACGAGAAGCAGTGGCCGCCGCGTCAGGCGATGTGGTACATCAACGGCCAAAAAGACGAAGGGCTGCGCCCGCACCACATTCAGAGCTTCGGCAATCCGGTCGAGCAAACCTGGCAGAAAGTGTATCAGGCCTATCAGGAAGCCTGCGATCGCGCCGGGCTGGTGGATTTTGCCGAACTGCTGCTGCGTGCCCACGAGCTGTGGCTCAATAAACCGCACATTCTTCAGCACTACCGTGAACGTTTCACCAATATCCTGGTGGACGAATTCCAGGATACCAACAACATTCAGTATGCGTGGATCCGTATGCTCGCGGGCGACACCGGCAAGGTGATGATCGTCGGCGATGACGACCAGTCGATTTACGGCTGGCGCGGTGCGCAGGTGGAAAACATTCAGCGTTTCCTGAAGGATTTCCCCGGCGCAGAAACCATCCGTCTGGAGCAGAACTACCGTTCAACCAGCAACATCCTGAGTGCCGCCAACGCCCTGATTGAAAACAACAACGGGCGCCTGGGCAAAAAACTGTGGACCGATGGCGTCGACGGCGAACCGATTTCGATTTACTGCGCGTTCAACGAACTGGACGAAGCTCGATTTGTGGTGAACCGCATTAAAACCTGGCAGGAGAACGGCGGAGCGCTGGAGCAGTGCGCCATTCTCTATCGCAGCAACGCCCAGTCGCGCGTGCTGGAAGAAGCACTTTTGCAAGTCGGTATGCCGTATCGTATTTACGGTGGGATGCGCTTCTTCGAGCGTCAGGAAATTAAAGATGCGCTCTCGTACCTGCGTCTGATTGCCAACCGCAACGATGATGCGGCTTTTGAGCGCGTAGTGAATACCCCGACGCGCGGCATCGGCGACCGTACTCTGGACGTGGTGCGTCAGACTTCCCGCGACCGTCAGCTCACCCTGTGGCAGGCGTGCCGTGAGCTGTTGCAGGAAAAAGCGCTGGCAGGACGCGCCGCAAGTGCGTTACAGCGCTTTATGGAACTGATCGACGCCCTGGCACAAGAAACTGCCGACATGCCGCTGCACGTGCAAACTGACCGGGTCGTGAAAGATTCCGGCCTGCGCATGATGTACGAGCAGGAAAAAGGCGAGAAAGGCCAGACGCGAATTGAGAACTTAGAGGAACTGGTGACGGCCACGCGCCAGTTTAGCTACAACGAAGAAGACGAAGATTTGATGCCATTGCAGGCATTCCTCTCCCACGCGGCGCTGGAAGCGGGCGAAGGGCAGGCGGATACCTGGCAAGATGCGGTTCAACTGATGACGCTGCACTCGGCGAAAGGGCTGGAGTTCCCGCAGGTGTTTATCGTCGGGATGGAAGAGGGGATGTTCCCAAGCCAGATGTCGCTGGATGAAGGCGGGCGTCTGGAAGAAGAGCGTCGTCTGGCCTACGTGGGTGTCACCCGTGCGATGCAAAAACTGACGCTGACCTACGCGGAAACCCGCCGTTTGTACGGCAAAGAGGTCTATCACCGTCCGTCGCGCTTTATCGGCGAACTGCCGGAAGAGTGCGTGGAAGAGGTGCGCTTGCGCGCCAGTATCAGCCGCCCGGTAAACCATCAGCGGATGGGCACGCCGATCTCGGAAAACGATACCGGCTACAAGCTGGGCCAACGCGTACGCCATTCCAAATTTGGTGAAGGTACCATCGTGAATCTGGAAGGCAGCGGCGAGCACAGCCGCTTGCAGGTTGCGTTCCAGGGGCAAGGGATCAAATGGCTGGTTGCGGCCTACGCCAAGCTGGAAACAGTGTAACATTCAGAAAAATATCATTATTTTGTAATAATCTGCTAGCCTTATAAGCGTAAGGCTATTTATTGCCCTTCAGCGTCCCGTTGCGTGTTGACGCCACAGTAAATGCTGGCGTAACATGCGCGCACGATTACGCTAAGAGGACATTCGCCTTGGACACACCCAGTAAATACTGGCTCAATTCCCTGTCATCCAGGAACAACTCCTAAGGCTATCTCCTCTTTGCTGATGGCCTTAGTGGTTGTCAGCGACCCGCTTAATTCCCGTCGCGCTGAGTCAGGCTTTTAATGGTCTGAAACCCATATTGTTTCTGTGTGCCCACCGAACTGTCCGATATTTTTTGCATTGGGAGTCCCGGTCATGTTGAGCGCATTTCAACTGGAAAAAAACCGACTGATTCGGCTTGAAGCTGAAGAGTCACAGCCCCTCATTGATGCCGTATGGGTGGATCTGGTCGAGCCGGACGACGATGAACGCCTTCGCGTACAGTCAGAGCTCGGGCAAAGCCTGGCGACCCGCCCGGAACTGGAAGACATCGAGGCCTCCGCGCGTTTCTTTGAAGACGAAGACGGCTTGCATATCCACTCCTTCTTCTTCTATGAAGATGCGGAAGACCACGCCGGTAACTCCACCGTTGCGTTTACCATTCGCGATGGTCGTTTGTTCACCCTGCGTGAACGTGAACTGCCTGCATTTCGTCTCTACCGTATGCGCGCCCGCAGCCAGGCAATGGTTGACGGCAACGCCTACGAACTGCTGCTCGACCTGTTCGAAACCAAAATTGAACAGCTGGCGGACGAAATCGAAAACATCTACAGCGATCTGGAAAAGCTGAGCCGCGTGATCATGGAAGGCCATCAGGGCGATGAGTACGACGAAGCGCTGTCGACGTTGGCGGAGCAGGAAGATATCGGCTGGAAAGTGCGTTTGTGTCTGATGGATACCCAGCGCGCGTTGAACTTCCTGGTGCGTAAAGCGCGTTTGCCGGGCGGTCAGCTGGAGCAGGCGCGTGAGATCCTGCGCGATATCGAATCCCTTCTGCCGCACAACGAATCCCTGTTCCAGAAGGTGAACTTCCTGATGCAGGCGGCGATGGGCTTTATCAATATCGAGCAGAACCGCATCATCAAGATCTTCTCGGTCGTTTCGGTGGTGTTCCTGCCGCCGACGCTGGTGGCGTCGAGCTACGGGATGAACTTCGAGTTTATGCCGGAACTGCGCTGGAGCTTCGGCTACCCAGGCGCGATTATCTTTATGATCCTCGCCGGCCTGGCACCGTATCTCTATTTCAAACGTCGTAACTGGCTTTGAAAATCTGGCGGGTGGCGCTGCGCTTACCCGCCCTACGGTTTTTGTAGGCCGGATAAGGCGAAGCCGCCATCCGGCAAAAAACCACTACAACCCTTTCCGCACTCTACGCTGGGTATAAATCGCATCAGCAACGAATACCGCCAGCGCGACCCAAATGAACGCGAAGGTCACCATTTTGTCCGCTCCCGGCACTTCGCCGTAGAACATTACCGCCAGCAGGAACATCAGCGTTGGGCCGATGTACTGGAAGAAACCCAGCGTCGACAGACGCAAACGCGTAGCCGCACCGGTAAAGCAAAGCAGCGGAATGGTGGTGACCACACCTGCCGCGATCAGCATCAGGTTCAGCGACCACGGGTTGTTGGCCATATGGCTGGTGCTACTGTCGGCGATGCCGAACAGATAAATTGCGGCCAGTGGCAACAGCCACAGGGTTTCGAACAGCATCCCGGTTTGCGCTTCCACGGCGATTTTCTTACGTACCAGGCCATAAAACGCAAAGCTAAACGCCAGCCCCAGCGCGATGATCGGCAACGAGCCGAAGGTCCACAGCTGGACCAGCACGCCGCAGAGCGCGAGGAAAACCGCCAGCCATTGCATCCGGCGGAAGCGTTCGCCGAGGAACAGCATCCCCAGCACGATATTCACCAGCGGGTTAATGAAGTAGCCGAGGCTCGCCTCCAGCATGTGGTGGTTATTCACCGCCCAGATAAACAGCAGCCAGTTACCGCCAATTAGCACCGCCGACAGCGCCAGCAGGAAAATCTTCTTCGGGGTTTGCAGCAGCGTTTTCACGCCTGACCACTGGCGGCTCACGCTCATCAGCGCCACCATAAAGAAAAAGGACCAGATCACGCGGTGGGTGAGGATTTCGTCGGCCGGGACAAAGTAGATCAGCTTGAAGTACGCAGGCGCGATACCCCAAATAAAATAAGCGGCAAGGGCGAGTAAAACGCCCTGCCGCGTCTGTTTAGCATCCATCGGGATAATCCGTTACAAGAAAGTGAACTCATTTTACCCGATTAAACCGTCTCAACCCACCATATAAGTGGCGGTTGCGCTGGCGATGTAAACCTGCTCTTCGTTATGCAATTCGACGCGGGCGACGGCAACCTTATTGCCCGCTCGCAGCAGACTGCTGGTGGCGGTAAAACGATTTCCGCGACCAGGACGTAAATAGTCCACACGCAAATCAATGGTCCCCATTCTTGATAAGCGCTGGCGCAGTTCGTCTTCGTTGATAGTGTCATGTCGCGCCAGCGTGCTGCCCACGCAGACCAGCCCGGCGGCAACATCCAGCGCGGAGGCAATCACCCCGCCGTGCAAAATACTTTGCGCCCAGTTTCCGACCATCATCGGCTGATTGTTAAAACTCAACTGAGCGAACCCTTTCTCGTAACGCTCCAGCTCCAGCCCCAGTGCGCGGTTAAAGGGCATGTGGTAGACAAAAATCTCCCCCACCAGTTTCAAAGCTTCTTCAGCGGTAAGCGTGGCTGACATGAACAGTCGCATCCTTCGTTGTTAATAAAATGTTGATTTTATGCTTCAAGGATAAGGATTTCCACTTTCAGAAACGAGGAGGGGAAGTTAATTGAGAAATAGGTAGAATGTTCCGCACATAACTATTCACATCATTTCTATTTTGCAGGAGAACACCACCGATGCGGACGTATCTGGGTTGGTTACTGGCGGCGGTTGCGCTGCCCCTCACAGCATTTGCGCAGGAAGCGACGCTCAAAGAGGTGCACGATAAGCCCGCCGTTCGCGGCAGCATTATCGCCAACATGCTTCAGGAGCACGATAACCCGTTCACGCTCTACCCGTACGACACCAACTATGTGATTTACACCCAGACCAGCGACCTCAACAAAGAAGCGATCAGCTCCTACAACTGGTCCGATAATGCGCGCAAAGACGAAGTGAAATTCCAGCTCAGCCTGGCATTCCCGTTCTGGCGCGGCATTCTGGGGCCGAACTCCGTTTTAGGCGGCTCTTACACGCAGAAATCCTGGTGGCAGCTTTCAAATAGCGGTGAATCCTCCCCGTTCCGTGAAACCAACTATGAGCCGCAGCTGTTCCTGGGCTTTGCCACCGACGACGAGTTCGCCGGCTGGACGCTGCGTGACGTGGAGTTTGGCTACAACCATGACTCCAACGGTCGCTCAGACCCGACATCGCGCAGCTGGAACCGTCTTTACACCCGTCTGATGGCGCAAAACGGCAACTGGATGGTGGAAGTGAAACCGTGGTACGTGATTGGCGATACGGATGACAACCCGGATATCACCAAATACATGGGCTACTATCAGCTGAAAATTGGTTATCAGCTTGGCGACGCAGTGCTGAGCGCCAAAGGTCAATACAACTGGAACACTGGCTACGGCGGTGCAGAACTGGGCTTAAGCTACCCGATGACCAAACATGTGCGCATCTATACGCAGGTGTACAGCGGTTACGGCGAGTCGCTGATCGACTACAACTTCAATCAAACACGCGTTGGCGTGGGCGTGATGCTGAACGATCTTTTCTAGCTCAAAAATATGGGCGCTGAAACCTATGATTCAGCGCCTGTTTTACCGTTTGATTATTGAGGTCCTGGATTGTCCTTTGCGTAGGCTTTCGCATTTTTTATCGCAATATCATCAAAGATATACTGCTCGACATTATCCGTGACATTCCTTACCCGATAGATTTTCCACTTATTGTCCTCGCGCTTCAGATAAACCATCAGTTGCAAATACTTATCGCCAACAATGCCGATGCTCACAGGGACTTTAGCGCCGCCAAACTGCATTGATGCTTTACCCACGAGCAACGCTTTCACCCATTCAGGGGCGTAATCCTGACAGTAGGTAAAGTAGTCAGCCCCCACAATTTCCTGTTCATAGATACCATCAATTTCCGCGAGGCGTGATGCGGTGTCAGAGGCCACATAGCGTTTAATTAGAGGCGAATTATTTGCCTGTGGCGATTGCTCAGCATTGGCAGGATCGAAATCCGCAAATGCCTGTAAGTATTGTTGATAAAACGCCAGCGTCGTTTTTTCCGCCGTGTCATCCGAGTGTGTCGCACAACTCGTGAGCATCACGGATAGCAAGGCAACGAAAAGTCCTTTTAACATTAATCTCTCCTGTAAATTTTTTGGGGAGGTTTTGAGGCTCGAAAGCCTGGCCCCGCCCAGATATCCCGCTGTCTGAAATCGGAGTACCAATTGTTACCGTCATAAATAGCGATATGTCCGGAGCTGTTTCCGCCAGGGTAAGGCTGGATAACGATGACATCGCCAGCCTTAAGCGTTTGTCCGGAACCCAGCACAATAAATCCGTTTCTCTCAAGCGCAGGGCCATAATCCTTTGCGTCTTGAATGCCGCTTATGTCGACGCCGCCCGCATGGAGGGCGTGGCGAACGTAGGTTGCACAAAGGCTGTGTGATGATGACATGGCATTTTGCCGGGCGTAGTTTGATGCAGCGTTGGGATTCCAACTCATATAAATCCATTTAATAAATGTGGATAAAGAGTCGGCAATGAAAAACCTCCTGGCAACTATTTTCTATGCAATTAGTGCGGATGAAATGATAACGAAATTAATCAAGAACTGAGTCGAAATTATCCCGCCTGGCGTTTATCATGCTCTACCTTCGGGCTGAATTTTTGTTCGTTCAATGTTTTATATCTGGCAAATGGGGTTAACGTGGCGCAGGCGGAAGTAATGAATCAGGAATCGCTGGCTAAACAGGTTTTGCAGGAAACCTTTGGCTATCAGCAGTTCCGCCCTGGCCAGGAAACCATCATTGAAACTGTGCTGGAAGGCCGTGATTGTCTGGTGGTCATGCCGACAGGCGGCGGAAAATCCCTGTGCTATCAGGTTCCCGCGCTGGTTCTGAACGGTCTGACGGTGGTGGTTTCACCACTTATTTCCCTGATGAAAGACCAGGTGGACCAACTGCTGGCAAACGGCGTTGCCGCCGCCTGTATCAATTCCACGCAAACCCGCGAACAGCAGCAGGAAGTGATGGCCGGTTGTCGTACCGGGCAGATTCGCCTGCTGTACATCGCCCCTGAACGCCTGATGCTGGATAACTTCCTCGAACATTTGGCGCACTGGAATCCGGTGCTGCTGGCGGTTGATGAAGCGCACTGCATCTCTCAGTGGGGGCACGATTTCCGCCCGGAATATGCCGCGCTCGGCCAGTTGCGTCAGCGTTTTCCGGCGCTGCCGTTTATGGCGCTCACCGCCACGGCGGATGACACCACTCGTCTGGACATTGTTCGCCTGCTTGGGCTGAACGATCCGTTCATTCAGGTTAGCAGCTTCGATCGCCCGAACATCCGCTACATGCTGATGGAAAAATTCAAGCCGACGGACCAGCTTCTGCGCTACGTGCAGGAGCAGCGCGGCAAATCCGGCATTATTTACTGTAACAGCCGTGCAAAAGTGGAAGACACCGCCGCGCGACTGCAAAACCGTGGCTTTAGCGCCGCGGCCTATCACGCCGGTCTGGAAAACCACATCCGCGCGGACGTGCAGGAGAAATTCCAGCGCGACGACCTGCAAATCGTGGTCGCCACCGTCGCCTTCGGGATGGGGATCAACAAGCCGAACGTGCGCTTTGTGGTGCATTTCGACATCCCGCGCAATATCGAATCCTATTATCAGGAGACGGGCCGCGCCGGGCGTGACGGTCTACCAGCTGAAGCGATGCTGTTTTACGATCCGGCGGATATGGCGTGGCTGCGCCGCTGTCTGGAAGAAAAACCGCAGGGCCAGCTGCTGGACATCGAACGCCACAAGCTCAATGCGATGGGGGCGTTTGCTGAGGCGCAAACCTGCCGTCGTCTGGTGCTGCTTAACTATTTTGGTGAGGGGCGTCAGGAGTCGTGCGGAAACTGCGATATCTGTCTCGACCCGCCGAAGCAATATGATGGGCTGATGGACGCGCGTAAGGCGCTCTCAACTATATACCGCGTAAATCAGCGCTTCGGTATGGGCTATGTCGTGGAAGTGCTGCGAGGCGCAAATAACCAGCGTATCCGCGAGATGGGCCACGACAAGCTGCCGGTTTACGGCATTGGTCGCGAACAGAGCCACGAACACTGGGTCAGCATTATCCGCCAGCTAATTCACCTCGGCTTTGCCACGCAAAATATCGCCCAGCACTCTGCGCTACAGCTCACGGAAGCGGCGCGTCCAGTGCTGCGCGGCGAGTCAGAACTCCAGCTTGCCGTTCCGCGCGTGATTGCCCTGAAACCGCGCGTGGCGCAGAAATCCTACGGCGGCAACTACGACCGCAAGCTGTTTGCCAAACTGCGTAAGCTGCGTAAGGCGATTGCCGACGAAGAGAACATCCCGCCGTATGTGGTGTTTAACGATGCGACGCTGATTGAAATGGCCGAGCAGATGCCGCTCAGCGCCGGTGAAATGCTCAGCGTCAACGGTGTTGGCACGCGCAAACTCGAGCGCTTCGGCAAAGAGTTTATGGCGCTGATTCGCTCGCACGCTGATGGTGACGATGAGGAGTAGTCAGCCCGGCTAAAAAGTGCCAGGATGGTGACTCACTGAACTATTCTTCCGCGAGTTAATTATGTTGATGCTATTCCTCACTGTGGCGTTGGTGCACATCGTTGCGCTGATGAGCCCTGGCCCTGACTTTTTCTTCGTTTCTCAGACCGCCGTCAGCCGCTCCCGCAAAGAGGCGATGATGGGCGTGCTCGGGATCACTATGGGCGTGATGGTCTGGGCCGCCGTAGCGCTGCTCGGCCTGAACCTGATCCTCGCGAAAATGGCCTGGCTGCATAACATCATTATGGTCGGCGGTGGCCTGTATCTGTGCTGGATGGGCTACCAGATGCTGCGCGGTGCGCTGAAGAAAGAAGAGGGCGTTGCTGCGCCTGAACCGAAAGTGGAGCTGGCAACCGGTGGACGCAGCTTTGTGCGCGGCTTACTGACCAACCTCGCGAACCCGAAAGCGATTATTTACTTCGGCTCTGTGTTTTCCCTGTTCGTTGGCGATGATGTTGGCGCGGGTGCGCGCTGGGGGATTTTCCTGCTGATCGTCGTCGAAACCTTCGCCTGGTTCACTGTTGTGGCAAGCCTGTTCGCCTTACCGTCCATGCGCCGCGGCTATCAGCGTCTGGCGAAATGGATCGACGGCTTTGCTGGCGCGCTGTTCGCAGGCTTCGGTATTCATCTGATTATTTCGCGTTAAGTCGTTGTAGGCCGGATAAGGTGCGTGCACCTTATCCGGCTTTTCTCACCTATGCATGCCTCGCCGAAGCCAGTAACGCCCCCACCAGCATAAACAACGACCCAAACACTTTATTCAGCGCCTTCATCTGCTTAGGCCCTTTAATCCACGCCGCAATCCGCTGCGCCAGCGTCGCGTAACCAATCATCACAATAATATCGACAATAATGGTCGTCGCACCCAGCACCACGTACTGCATCACCTGTGGCTGATGCGGAACGATAAATTGCGGGAAGAGGGCGGCGAGAAACACGATACTTTTCGGGTTGGTCAGATTCACAAACACCGCGCGTTTAAACAGGTGGCCACGCGTTTGGGTGTGGGCAAGGGTGTTCAGGTCAATCGAGCCTGCCGCGCGCCATTGCTGAATGCCCAGCCAAATCAGATAGGCCGCACCCGCCCATTTCAGCACTTCAAAGGCTAGCACCGAACGCGAGAACAATGTGCCGAGGCCAATCCCGACCAGCACGATATGAATCCCCAGTCCGGTCTGCAATCCGGCAATGGACGCCACTGCGCCGCGATAGCCGTGGTTAATGGACGTGGTCATGGTATTGATCGCGCCAGAGCCAGGGGAAAGGCTCAGGATGATGGATGTCAGCAGGTAAGCGAACCACCACTCGAAGGTCATTTGAAACTCCCGAATCGTCTATTTTTATGCCACAATACGCTATTGTCGCGTCGTTGTGCGATGCGTCCTGAAAAAACGATATTCCTTGGCTTACAGGGGTGGAAACCCGATGTTTCAGCAGAAAAAGGACTGGGAAACACGCGAGAACGCATTTGCTGCTTTCTCCATGGGGCCGCTGACCGATTTCTGGCGTCAGCGCGAAGAAGCCGAAATTACCGGCGTGGATAATGTTCCGGTGCGCTTTGTGCGTTTTCGGGATGTCAAAAACGACCGCGTGATCGTGGTTTGTCCCGGTCGTATCGAAAGTTACGTCAAATACGCTGAACTGGCCTACGACCTTTTCCATCTTGGTTTTGATGTTTTGATTATCGACCATCGTGGACAAGGGCGATCCGGGCGGTTGTTATCGGACACGCACCGTGGACATGTGGTGAATTTCAGCGATTATGTCGACGATCTTGCCGCGTTCTGGGAGCAGGAAGTGCAGCCGGGTCCGTGGCGTAAGCGCTATATCCTGGCGCATTCGATGGGCGGGGCGATTGCGACGCTGTTTTTACAACGTCATCCGCATCAGTGTGATGCCATCGCGCTCACCGCGCCGATGTTTGGCATCGTGATGCGCTTCCCGGACTGGATGGTGCGCCATATTCTCGACTGGGCTGAGGGCCATCAGCGCATTCGTGAAGGCTACGCGATAGGCACCGGTCGCTGGCGCGCGCTGCCGTTTGCCATGAACGTGCTGACGCACAGCCGACAGCGGTATCGCCGCAACCTGCGCTTTTACGCCGATGAACCGCGCCTGCGCGTCGGTGGGCCGACGTACCACTGGGTGCGTGAGGGCATCCGCGCAGGTGAGTCTGCGCTGGCCGGTGTCAATAAAGACGCCACCCCGACGTTACTGATTCAGGCCGAAGAAGAGCGTGTGGTGGATAACCGCATGCACGACCGTTTTTGTGAATTACGCGCCGCCGCCGGGCATCCCTGTGAAGGGGAAAAACCGCTGGTCATAAAGGGCGCGTACCATGAGATCCTTTTTGAAAAGGACACCATGCGCTCAGTCGCGCTCAACGCCATCGTCGAGTTTTTCGACAGGCATAACTGATTTCCTATTGAGGTTAAATTTTCCTATGTACCAGGTTGTCGCATCTGATTTAGATGGCACGCTGCTTTCCCCCGATCACACCCTGTCGCCTTACGCGAAAGAAACCTTAAAACTCCTGACTGCTCGTGGCGTGAACTTCGTTTTCGCGACGGGCCGCCACCACGTGGATGTGGGGCAGATCCGCGATAATCTGGACATCAAAGCGTACATGATCACCTCCAACGGTGCGCGTGTACATGACACCGACGGTAACCTGATCTTCACCCATAACCTCGACCGCGATATCGCCGCCGATCTGTTTGGCGTGGTGCACAGCAACCCGAATATCGTCACCAACGTCTACCGCAACGACGACTGGTTTATGAACCGTCATCGCCCGGATGAGATGCGCTTCTTCAAAGAAGCGGTGTTCAACTACACCCTGTACGAGCCAGGTTTGCTTGAGCCTGAAGGGATCAGCAAAGTGTTCTTCACCTGCGAAAGCCACGAAGAGCTGCTCCCGCTGGAGCAGGCCATTAACGCGCGCTGGGGCGATCGCGTGAACGTCAGCTTCTCCACTCTGACCTGTCTGGAAGTGATGGCGGGCGGCGTGTCGAAAGGCCACGCGCTGGAAGCGGTTGCCAAACGCATGGGCTACGAGCTGAAAGATTGCATCGCCTTTGGCGACGGCATGAACGACGCGGAAATGCTGTCGATGGCCGGAAAAGGCTGCATCATGGAAAATGCGCACCAGCGTCTGAAAGACATGCACCCGGAGCTGGAAGTGATCGGCACCAACGGCGACAACGCTGTGCCAAACTATCTGCGCAAGCTGTTCCTTGAATAATCTTCATTTGATTATTTATTGCTCAGTTGTCAACTGAAGAGTTCGCTACAATGCCAGTCCTTCTTTCTGAGAGACATGCATTGTGGCGCTACTCATTATCACCACTATCCTGTGGGCCTTCTCGTTCAGCCTGATCGGTGAATACCTTGCCGGACACGTCGACAGCTACTTCTCCGTGCTGATGCGCGTTGGGCTGGCTGCACTGGTGTTCCTGCCGTTCCTGCGTCTGCGCGGGCAAACCCTCAAAACCATTCTGCTGTACATGCTGGTGGGCGCGATGCAGCTCGGCATCATGTATCTGTTTAGCTTCCGCGCGTATGTCTATCTGTCGGTCTCGGAATTCCTGCTGTTTACGGTGCTGACGCCGCTCTATATCACCCTGATTTATGACCTGCTGAGCAAACGCCGCCTGCGCTGGGGCTATGTGCTGAGCGCGCTGCTGGCGGTGGCGGGTGCGGCGATTATTCGCTACGACAAAGTGAGCGATCACTTCTGGACCGGGCTGATGTTTGTCCAGCTGGCGAATATCAGCTTTGCGATTGGGATGGTAGGCTACAAGCGCCTGATGGAGATCCACCCGATGCCGCAGCATAACGCCTTTGCCTGGTTCTACATGGGAGCGTTCATCGTTGCAGTAGTGGCGTGGTTTATGCTCGGTAACCCACAAAAACTGCCGACCACCACGCTGCAATGGAGCGTGCTTATCTGGCTGGGCGTGGTCGCGTCAGGTTTAGGTTATTTCATGTGGAACTACGGTGCCACGCAGGTAGACGCCGGGACGCTGGGCATCATGAACAACGTTCACGTGCCCGCCGGGCTGCTGGTAAACCTGGCTATCTGGCAGGAACAACCGCACTGGCCAAGCTTTATTATTGGGGGAACGGTGATCCTGGCTTCGCTATGGGTGCATCGCCATTGGGTCGCTCCGCGCTCCGAACAAACGGCAAATGGTCGCAAGCGTGATTCCGCGCTGAGCGAATAAACGCTTCCGTCACTGGCTGACGCTGCTCGCCATCGCGCACGGCGGCGTACAGTCGGCTCCACAATCCCTCGCCCAGGGTTTTGGTCACTACCAGACCCTGGCGTTCAAAACTCTCCACCACCCAGTGCGGCAGCGCCGCGATCCCCATTTTCGCCGCCACCATCTGAATCAATAGCAGGGTGTTATCGACGCTTTTCAGGTTCGGGCTGATGCCCGCCGGCTGCAGGAAATGACGCCAGATATCCAGACGACTGCGCTGCACCGGATAAATCAGTAGCGTTTCGGTCGCCAGATCTTCCGGCGTCACGCGAGCTTTCAGCGCCAGCGGATGATCCGGGGCCAGCACCAGGCGCACTTCATAATCAAACATTGGCGAATAGTGCAGGCCACTGCGCGGCAGAATATCGGAAGTCAGCACCAGATCCAGCTCGCCCTGTTGCAGAGAAGGCTGTGGGTCAAAGGTGACGCCCGATTTAAAGTCCATCTCGACCTGCGGATAGTTCTGGCGGAAATTCTCCAGCGCGGGCGTCAGCCACTGAATACAGCTGTGGCACTCGATGGCGATGCGCAGACGCGTCTGCTGCGGTTCATTGCAGGATTGCAGCGCACTGGCGATCTGCGGCAGCACCTGATTAGCCAGCTGCAATAAAATCTCGCCCTGCGGCGTAAAGCGCAGTGGCTGACTCTTACGCACGAACAGGCGAAAACCAAGGCGCTGTTCCAGATCGCTGAACTGGTGTGACAGGGCGGATTGAGTTTGATGCAGCGTGGCCGCAGCCGCTGCGAGCGAACCGCAGTTCCGCAACGCTTGTAGCGTTTTCAGGTGTTTTATCTCGATCATGAAAGTCCTTCACTTCGCCATGAACATTTTGCGCTTGTGGATCATACAGTACCTTTACATTATGGATGTGTAAACATCTGGATGGCTAAATAACAAATTCCATAAGAGGCAGCGACATGACAATTATTAACCACACCCTCGGTTTCCCTCGCGTTGGCCTGCGTCGCGAGCTGAAAAAAGCACAAGAAAGCTACTGGGCGGGCAACTCCACCCGTGAAGAACTGCTGGCGGTGGGGCGTGAACTGCGCGCTCGCCACTGGGATCAACAAAAACAGGCGGGCGTGGATCTGCTGCCGGTGGGCGATTTCGCCTGGTACGACCATGTTCTGACCACCAGCCTGCTGCTCGGCAACGTGCCGGCTCGTCATCAGAACAACGATGGATCGGTAGATATCGACACCCTGTTCCGCCTGGGCCGTGGCCGCGCACCGACCGGTGAGCCCGCTGCAGCAGCGGAAATGACCAAATGGTTCAACACCAACTATCACTACATGGTGCCGGAGTTCGTGAAAGGCCAGCAGTTCAAACTGACCTGGACCCAGCTTCTGGATGAAGTGGACGAAGCGCTGGCGCTGGGCCACAAAATCAAACCTGTGCTGCTCGGCCCGGTCACCTACCTGTGGCTGGGTAAAGTCAAAGGCGAACAGTTTGACCGCTTGAGCCTGCTGAATGACATCCTGCCGGTGTACCAGCAGGTGCTGGCGGAACTGGCAAAACGCGGCGTCGAGTGGGTACAAATCGACGAACCGGCGCTGGTGCTGGAGCTGCCGCAAGAGTGGCTGGACGCGTTCAAACCGGCTTACGATGCGCTGGCTGGCCGGGTCAAACTGCTGCTGACCACCTATTTTGAAGGCGTCACGCCGAACCTCGACACCATCACTGCGCTGCCGGTGCAGGGCCTGCATGTGGACCTGGTTCACGGCAAAGACGACGTGGCGGAAATTCACAAACGTCTGCCATCTGACTGGCTGCTTTCTGCCGGCCTGGTGAATGGTCGTAACGTCTGGCGCGCCGATCTCACCGAGAAATACGCGCAGATCAAAGACATCGTCGGCAAACGTGATCTGTGGGTAGCTTCTTCATGCTCCCTGCTGCACAGCCCGATCGACCTGAGCGTCGAAACGCGCCTCGATGCGGAAGTGAAAAGCTGGTTTGCCTTCGCCCTGCAAAAATGTGAAGAACTGGCCCTGCTGCGCGATGCGTTAAACAGCGGCGACACGGCGGCGATTACCGAATGGAGCGCCCCAATTCAGGCGCGTCGCCACTCGACTCGCGTTCACAATGCGGTGGTGGAAAAACGTCTGGCGGCGATCACCGCCAAAGACAGCCAGCGTGAAAATGCCTACGAAGTGCGTGCTGAAGCCCAGCGTGCGCGCTTTAATCTGCCGGCCTGGCCGACCACCACCATCGGCTCATTCCCGCAGACCACTGAAATCCGCGGCCTGCGCCTGGACTTCAAAAAAGGCAATCTCGACGCTAACAACTACCGCACCGGCATCGCGGAACACATCAAACAAGCGATTGTTGAGCAGGAACGTCTGGGTCTGGACGTGCTGGTCCACGGCGAAGCCGAGCGTAATGACATGGTCGAGTATTTCGGCGAGCACCTGGACGGATTCGTCTTCACCCAGAACGGCTGGGTGCAGAGCTACGGCTCCCGCTGCGTGAAACCACCGGTTGTCATTGGCGACGTCAGCCGTCCGGAAGCGATCACCGTCGAGTGGGCGAAGTATGCCCAGTCCCTGACCGACAAACCGGTGAAAGGCATGCTGACCGGTCCGGTGACCATTCTGTGCTGGTCCTTCCCGCGCGAAGACGTAACCCGCGAAACCATCGCCAAACAGATTGCCCTGGCGCTGCGTGATGAAGTGGCGGATCTGGAAGCAGCCGGGATCGGCATCATCCAGATTGACGAACCGGCCCTGCGCGAAGGTTTACCGCTGCGTCGCAGCGACTGGGCGGCGTACCTGGAGTGGGGCGTGGAAGCGTTCCGCATCAACGCCGCCGTGGCAAAGAACGACACGCAGATCCACACCCACATGTGTTACTGCGAATTTAACGACATCATGGACTCTATTGCCGCGCTGGATGCTGACGTGATCACCATCGAAACCTCACGTTCAGATATGGAGCTGCTGGAGTCGTTCGAAGAGTTCGACTACCCGAACGAAATCGGGCCGGGTGTGTACGACATTCACTCCCCGAACGTGCCAAGCGTGGAGTGGATCGAAGCTCTGCTGCAAAAAGCCGCCCAGCGTATTCCGGCGGAGCGTCTGTGGGTTAACCCGGACTGCGGCCTGAAAACCCGCGGCTGGCCAGAAACCCGCGCTGCGCTGGCGAACATGGTGAAAGCTGCGCAGAACCTGCGTCAGGCGTAATGTGAAATGGTCGGGCAACCGCCCGGCCTAAGCATGGCCTTCCATGAGGCGGCTGATGTGAATGCTCAACCACGTCAGCTCGTCTTTTGGCAGCGTAAGCTGATATTTATCCTGCACGTAATCGCGAATCACCCAGGCGACGGTCATTGCGTCCGGGCGATGGCGCATTAATTCCTGGTAAAAATCCTCGGTCTCGCTGACCACAATTTTTCCGGTTAATACTCGCTCGGCAAAATAGCGCAAATGCGTGATAAAACGCCGGTAGTTAACCGACTCCGTATCAATCGTTTTGCTCAGTTTGTAGCGCACGATTTCAGCGATGCGGTTGACCAGTTCGACCTGCTGATGCGCGGAATTATCATCATCCTGACTGCTGGCGTTAATCAGATGAAACGCGATATTAACCGCTTCATCCTCCGGCAGCTCAACGTCAAAGCGCTCATTCACTTTTGCCCGCGCCTGCATCCCGACGCTGTGTTCCTGCGGGTAGTAGCGTTTCACTTCCCAGCTCAGTTTATTCAGAATCAGCTGTCCGTTGCGGCAGCGTTCCACGGCAAAATGCAGATGCTCGGCGAGAGTAAACAGCAAGACGGAATTCAGTTTTTCACCGCACTGGCTACGAGCGAGGGTCAGAATCTCATGGCTAATTTCAAAGAGTGCCGCAGGAATGGTATCCGTCAGTGATAAAAAATGGCGTGATTTCAGGTCACTGAGTGGCAGAAAAACTTTCTCTACCTGCGCCAGATCGATGTGCGTGCCAGGTTTGGCTCCGAAACCAATCCCCTTGCCAAACAGGATCATTTCCCGCTGGTCGTTATCAACCAGCAGCATACTGTTATTGAGCGATTTCTTTATCGTAATCACGGTTATTCCTGCGGCCTGGCCGTTTAGCTCATGTCAGCGCCATTGCTGGCAATCACTCTCTGGTACCACCAGAAGGAGTCTTTTTTCAGGCGCTTTAAGGTACCGTTGCCTTCATCATCCTGGTCGACATAAATAAAGCCGTAGCGCTTGGACATCTGCGAGGTACCCGCGCTGATAATGTCGATACAACCCCAGGTGGTGAATCCCATCACATCTACCCCTTCGTTAATAGCTGCCAAAGTTTGCTCGAAGTGGGCGCGGAAATAGTCGATGCGATAGCTGTCGTGGATTTTCCCTTCTTCAACAATATCTTTTGCGCCCAGTCCATTCTCGACAATAAACAGCGGCTTCTGGTAGCGATCGTAAAGTTCGAGCAGGGAAATTTTCAGCCCAATGGGGTCAATCTGCCATCCCCATTCGGATGCCGGCAAATACGGGTTTTTCACACCCAGAATTGTGTTGCCTGCGGTGCGCTCGACGTCCGCCTGCGTTGATTCAGTGAGCGACATGTAATAGCTAAAGGAGACGAAATCGACGGTATTTTCTTTGAGGATGCGTTGATCGTCTGCCTGCATCTCAATCTGAATATCGCGGCTGGCGAGATCGCGCAGGATCAGCGGTGGATATTCGCCAAACACCTGCACATCGGCATAGAAATAGTTTTCGAGATTCTTTTTCAGCGTGGCCTCTACGTCTTGCGGGCGACAGCTGTGCGGATAGGTGGTGAGTTTGGTGAGCATACATCCAACCTGGCTGCCTGGAATTTTGGCGTGGCAGTCGCGAGTCACCAGCGCAGACGCCACGAACTGGTGGTGCAGCCCCTGATAAATATCCTGCTTTGCTTTCCCTGGTGCACTTTTCTCTTCACGAATCCCGGCGGTAGTAAACGGGTGGCGATGAATACTGTCGATCTCGTTAAACGTGAGCCAGTAGCGCACCAAATCTTTATAGCGATCGAAGCAGACATTGCTGAAGCGCACGAAAGCGTCAACTACGTTGCGATTCACCCAGCCGTTATACTTTTCGCTTAGCGCCAGCGGCATTTCGTAATGTGAAAGCGTCACGAGCGGCTCAATATTGTGGCGGCGCAGTTCGCGGAACATCTCTTCGTAAAACTGCAGGCCAGCTTCATTTGGCGCGGCGTCTTCACCGGTCGGGAAAATACGCGACCAGGCGATAGATACGCGTAAAACCTTAAAGCCCATCTCGGCAAACAGGGCGATATCGTCTTTGTAGTGGTGGTAAAAATCTATGCCACGCCGCTTCGGGTACAACGCATCGTTACGGCCTTCAAACGCATCGCGAATGTTGTCATCCGTTAGCGCCATGTGGGCGTCATAGTCTTTCAGCGATAGATTGGGCTTCCAGGTGATGGCGTCAGCGACTGACGGTCCTTTGCCGTCAACGTTCCATGCCCCTTCAGCCTGATTAGCGGCAATCGCGCCGCCCCATAAAAAACCTTGCGGAAATGGGAGGGATTTATCCATTACACGGACTCCTTAAGCGTCATGATGATATGAGGGTGAGTGTCTTTATTGTTGTTACTGCCTGGTGTCAGCGAGAATCTTTCGCCATTTGTCACCACCATCACCACCACCGGGTCCAGCCCGGCGGCGGTGATGGTGTCGAGAGAAAATTCAATCAGTACGTCGCCTTCTTTAACCTGCTGACCTTCTTTCACCCGCGGGTGGAATCCTTCGCCCTGTAGCCTGATGGTGTCGATGCCGATGTGAAAAATCAGTTCAACGCCCGCATCGGTCAACAAACTCAATGCGTGACCACTTTCAAACACGTTCACCACTGTGCCGTGGGCGGGGGCGCGCAGAACGCCCTGAGAAGGGATGATAGCGATGCCATCTCCCATGATCTTGCGTGAGAAAACGTCGTCATTGACGTTCTCAAGAGGGATGATTTGCCCTTCTACGGGGCGGATAAGGGTCAGTGCGCTGGACTGCTCCGCAACGTTATCGCGCCATAAAAGCAGTGCGCTGAGGAAGGCGATGACAAAAGACAAGCCTGCACCGGCGAAGGCCCAGACGATGTTCATGGGATTATCAGGTGAAACAAACATGGAAATACTGGCAAGCCCTGGGCCGACCAGCGCAAAGGCTTCTATGGCCATCCAGCCAATAAACGCGCCGCCAACCAGGCTGCCCGCAATCACGCTGTAGAGTGCTTTTTTGTTCAGGAGCGTGACGCCATACAAGGCGGGTTCGGTAATACCAAATAGCGCTGAAATACCTGCTGAGAACGCGGTGGATTTCAGGACTTTATCTTTGCTCTTTAACGCGATCGCCAGACATGCCCCAGATTCGGCGATGTTATGCGCCAGCGATGCGGGTAAATAAAGCATTTCGCGACCAAACTGACTCATTGATGCCACTGCATAAGGCAGCATGGGTTTATGCATCCCGGCGGCGACCATAAAGGGCAGCGCGGCTGCGAGCAAACCCGTCGCCACAAATCCCAGCTTGCTATACAGCCATAAGATCACGGTGGCCAGCCCGGCACCAAGTTCATATCCTAACGGCCCGAGAATCAACAAAGTGACCGGTACGGTGACCAAAAGCGAGAGCATCGGCGAGAGGAAAATACGCAGTGCGCCTGGAGAATAGCGGTTAAACAATTTCTCGGTCTGAGCGTAAAACAGCACGCAAAGAATGGCCGGGAAGACCTGAGAGGCATACGCCACATTGCGCAGATCGAACGACATAAACTCAGCGCCATCAGCGAGTTGTTTCGTCATCGCCGGTAACACCATCACTGCAACGGCCGAGACAGCAACCAGTACGTTCACTTTTAGCTTCGTCGCGGTGGTAATTGCGACCAGAATCGGGAGGAAATAGAGCGGGGCAGAGCCGATGTTATCCAGCACTTTGTAGGTGGAACTGTCGCGACTAAGCCAGCCGAGTACGTCGAGCAGTAACAGGAGCGATTTGAGTACCCCACCGCCCGCGATGGCGGGTACCAGTGGCTGAAACACGCTAATAACAAAGTCGACAATCTGCACGCCACGGTTAGGTTTTGCGGTCTGAGTTGGTGCATTTGCCTGTGGCGAACCGACAAGTGAGCGCGCCGCTTCATAAACCTGAACCACCTCATGGCCGATGATCACCTGGCACTGCACGTTAACACGCACGCCCAGCACGCCGTCAATTTTCGCCAGTTCTGTCTCGTTCACTTTGCTGTTGTCGTACAGACTCAACCGTAAACGGGTGGAGCAATGTTCAAGGTGTTCGATGTTTTCAGCGCCACCCACCTGGGCGATGATATCCAGTGCTGTCTGCAAGTGATTCATGTCTGGCCCCTGTCTCCAGAGCAAAAAAAAAGACCTGAAGCCCATTCCTCCTGAGAAGGAGAGATGGGCTTCAGGTCTTGCCTACGGATCGTAGTTACACGCCTGTGCTTTTATATCGACCAAAATCTGTTGAAAAGTCAAACAACCGCTGCGGGTGTTGCGTCAATGTGTGAGCGACTTAACTCTTTTTCGCGCCATACTGCCTGAACCACGCCAGCATTCTCTGCCAGCCATCTTTGGCGGATTCTTGGTGATAGCTCGGGCGATAATCAGCGTTAAAGGCGTGGCCCGCGTCGGGATAAACGACGATCTCGGCTTTGGCATTGGCGGCACGCAGCGCCTGACGCATGGTCTCTACGCTCTCAAGCGTGATCCCGGTATCCTGTCCGCCGTAAAGGCCCAGGACTGGCGCGTTAAGATCGGTGGCGATATCCACCGGATGTTTCGGCGAATTCAACGTTTTCTCACCGACCAGTTTGCCATACCACGCCACAGCAGCCTTAAGCTGCGGATTGTGCGCGGCATACAGCCAACTGATACGCCCGCCCCAGCAAAAACCGGTCACCAACAGACGATGCGAATCGCCGCCGTTACGCGCCGCCCAGCTCGCCACGTGGTCCAGATCGGCCAGGACCTGTGCATCCGGCACTTTGCTGACCAGATTGCTGAAAAGGGTCGGAATATCGCTGTAGTCGTTCGGGTCGCCCTGACGGAAATAGAGCTCCGGTGCGACGGCCAGATAACCTTCCAGCGCCAGTCGGCGACAGATATCGCGAATATGTTCATGAACGCCAAAAATTTCCTGAACCACAATCACGATCGGCAATGGACCGTCTGCCTGTTTCGGGCGCGCGTGGTAGGCGGGCATGTTCTCACCCTGCGACGGGATCGAGGTTTCGCCAGACGTTATGGCTTCTTCTGACGTCGAGACAATAGTGGAGGCGAGAGGGGCTGCAGCAGGTGCAAAATGGGTCTTTTGTGTCATGGTATTCTCCGTACCCGTAAGCGCAAAAGTAAATATAGACCTCAAGTTAACAACTCACAGTGCCCGAAACGGGCTATCTTTTGTGCAGCTAAGAACGATAAAACTTGTTAATGTGATGTAAATCACTATTTTATGGAAATTAACTGCAACCATTTTCATTCATGGTGAGGTGCGTCACGAAATTAAGCCTGGTGCTTCTGTAAAGTACCGTTTTACTTCTTCTGACACACCGACCCACAGAGGAGTCACCTATGTCTAAGTCTGATGTTTTTCATCTCGGCCTCACTAAAAACGATTTACAAGGGGCTACGCTGGCTATCGTCCCTGGCGATCCTGAGCGTGTGGAAAAGATCGCCGCGCTGATGGATAAGCCGGTTAAGCTGGCAGCGCATCGTGAATTCACCACCTGGCGTGCAGAGCTGGATGGCAAAGCGGTTATCGTGTGCTCGACCGGTATCGGCGGCCCGTCTACCTCTATTGCTGTGGAAGAGCTGGCGCAGCTGGGCATTCGTACTTTCCTGCGTATCGGTACTACCGGTGCAATTCAGCCGCATATCAGCGTCGGTGACGTGCTGGTGACCACTGCGTCCGTACGTCTGGACGGGGCAAGCCTGCACTTTGCGCCGATGGAATTCCCGGCGGTTGCGGACTTCGAATGTACGACGGCGCTGGTTGAAGCGGCTAAATCTATCGGTGCGACCACCCACATCGGCGTGACCGCCTCTTCTGACACCTTCTATCCAGGCCAGGAGCGTTACGACACCTTCTCTGGTCGCGTGGTCAACCGTTTCAAAGGCTCCATGGAAGAGTGGCAGTCGATGGGCGTCATGAACTATGAAATGGAATCTGCAACGCTGCTGACCATGTGCGCAAGCCAGGGTCTGCGTGCTGGTATGGTGGCGGGCGTTATCGTCAACCGTACCCAGCAAGAGATCCCGAACGCAGAAACCATGAAGCAGACAGAAAGCCACGCGGTGAAAATCGTGGTTGAAGCGGCTCGCCGCCTGATCTAATCGCACTGCATTCTGTTCAAGGCCGACGCGTTCGGCCTTTTCTTTTTGCGTAACGCCTCGCAGGAAAGCCCTTTCAAACTGGACGTTTATACAGCACAATTATATTTTGTGCGGTAACGGTTTGACGCAGGGGGCGTAGTGGACATCTCAATCATCATTTATGCGGCGATAGCGCTGGCGGGCTTAGCCATTGGCTGGCTGATTTCCGGCTATCAACACGCGCAGCACAAAGCCGAACAATTGGCCGATCGTGAAGAGATGGTGGCTGAGCTCAGCGCGACGAAACAGCAGTTGGCTCAGAGCGGCCACTGGCGCGATGAATGCGAGTTGCTTAACAACGAATTGCGCAATCTGCGCGATATCAATACCTCCCTCGAAGCCGATCTCCGCGAAGTGACCACCCGTCTGGAATCTACTCAGCTGCATGCGGAAGATAAAATCCGCCAGATGATCAACAGCGAACAGCGCCTCAGCGAGCAGTTCGAAAACCTCGCCAACCGTATTTTCGAACACAGTAACCGCCGCGTCGATGAACAAAACCGCCAAAGCCTGAATGGCCTGCTGACGCCGCTGCGTGAACAGCTCGACGGATTTCGTAAACAGGTACAGGACAGCTTTGGCATGGAAGCGCGCGAGCGCCACACGCTGGCGCACGAGATCCGTAATCTTCAACAGCTAAATGCGCAAATGGCGCAAGAGGCGGTCAATCTGACGCGCGCGCTAAAAGGTGATAACAAAACTCAGGGCAACTGGGGGGAAGTCGTGCTGACTCGCGTACTGGAGGCTTCCGGGCTGCGCGATGGCCACGAATATGAAACTCAGGTCAGCATCGAGACCGATACCCGCTCGCGAATGCAGCCCGATGTGATTGTGCGTTTGCCGCAGGGCAAAGACGTGGTTATCGATGCCAAAATGACGCTGGTGGCCTACGAGCGCTACTTCAATGCCGAAGACGACTTCACCCGCGAATCTGCGCTGCAGGAACACATCGCTTCCGTGCGAAACCATATCCGCCTGTTGGGCCGTAAGGATTACCAGCAGCTTCCCGGCCTGCGTTCGCTGGACTATGTGCTGATGTTTATCCCCGTCGAGCCGGCGTTTTTACTGGCGCTCGACAGGCAGCCGGAGCTGATCACTGAAGCGCTGAAAAACAACATTATGCTAGTGAGTCCAACTACGCTGCTGGTGGCGTTGCGTACCATAGCTAACCTGTGGCGTTACGAACATCAGAGCCGCAACGCGCAGCAGATCGCCGATCGTGCCAGCAAGCTATATGACAAAATGCGCCTGTTTGTCGACGATATGACATCCGTAGGGCAAAGCCTGGATCGCGCGCAGGATAACTACCGTCAGGCGATGAAAAAACTCTCATCCGGACGCGGCAATTTACTCTCCCAGGCCGAGGCATTCCGCACGCTGGGCGTGGAGGTGAAGCGCGAGATTAATCCGGAATTGGCCGAACAAGCCGTTGCGCAGGATGAGGAATACCGTCTGCGCGGTGCGGATAGTGAGCAAAATATACGCAGTAGCGACAATGATTTAGTGGCGCAAACGTCGTCCGAAACGTAGTCAGAGCGATTCTTCCAGGGTGGTTGAATCGTAGGGCAAACGCGTCCAATCTGATACACTTCACGCACATTTGACTGATTAGCAGGCACTGAGATGGTTGAAGATTCACAAGAAACAACGCACTTTGGCTTCCAGACTGTCGCCAAAGAGCAGAAAGCTGACATGGTGGCCCACGTATTCCATTCTGTGGCGTCAAAGTACGATGTCATGAATGACCTGATGTCATTCGGCATTCATCGCTTGTGGAAGCGTTTTACTATCGACTGTAGCGGTGTTCGCCGTGGTCAAACCGTTCTGGATCTTGCGGGGGGGACCGGCGATTTGACCGCCAAGTTCTCCCGTATGGTCGGTGAAACAGGTCGCGTAGTGCTAGCTGATATCAACGATTCAATGCTGAAAATGGGGCGCGAAAAGCTGCGCAACATCGGCGTTGTCGGTAACGTTGAATATGTCCAGGCTAACGCAGAAGCCCTGCCGTTCCCGGATAACACCTTCGATTGCATCACCATCTCTTTTGGCCTGCGCAATGTCACCGAAAAAGAGAAAGCGCTGCGTTCCATGTACCGCGTGCTGAAGCCGGGTGGACGTCTGCTGGTGCTGGAATTCTCCAAACCGATTATTGAACCGCTGAGTAAAGCGTATGACGCCTACTCGTTCCACATCTTGCCGCGTATTGGTGAGATGGTGGCTAACGACGCAGAAAGCTATCGCTATCTGGCGGAATCTATCCGTATGCACCCGGATCAGGAAACATTAAAAGCCATGATGCAGGATGCCGAGTTTGAAAACGTTGAGTACTTCAACCTGACGGCGGGTGTTGTCGCGCTGCATCGCGGCTACAAGTTCTGAGTGGAGGCAAATCATGCCTTTTAAACCGTTAATCACCGCAGGCATCGAGAATGTCCTGAACACCTTTCTTTATCGCTCGCCGGCGCTGAAAACGGCGCGTCAGCGACTGAACGGGAAGGTGCTGCGTGTCGTCTTAAAAGAGTTCTCGACGCCGCTGGTGTTGGTCTTCAGTGAGCGCCAACTTGATGTGCTGGGAGAGTGGGAAGGCGAGGCCGACTGTTCTGTCATCACACACATGAACGTGCTGCCAAAACTGCGCGACCGCCAGCAATTGACGGCGCTGATTCGCAGCGGCGAGCTGGAAGTTGAAGGCGATCTTCAGGTGGTACAAAACTTCGTTGCTCTGGCCGATCTGGCCGAGTTTGATCCGGCGGAGTTGTTGGCTCCTTACACTGGCGACATTGTGGCTGAAGGCATCGGTAAGTTTATTCGCGGTGGCTCGTCGTTTTTAAGTAAAGGGATGCAACGTCAGCAACGATACGTTGCCGAAGTGCTAACCGAAGAGTGGCGCATGGCGCCCGGTCCACTGGAGATGGCGTGGTTTGCGGAAGAGTCTGCTGCCGTTGAACGTGCGGTTGACGCGTTTACCCAACGCCTGGAAAAACTGGAGGGCAAATGACGCCTGGTGAAATTCGGCGCCTCTACTTTATCGTTCGCACCTTTTTGAGTTACGGGCTCGACGAGCTTATCCCCAAAATGCGTATCACGCTGCCGCTGCGAATCGGTCGGCGTATGCTGTTCTGGATGCCAAATCGTCATAAAGACCAGCCGCTGGGCGAGCGTTTACGCCTGGCGTTGCAGGAGCTTGGTCCGGTCTGGATTAAATTCGGGCAGATGCTCTCGACCCGCCGCGATCTCTTCCCACCGCAAATTGCCGATCAGCTGGCGTTGTTACAGGACCGCGTGGCACCCTTCGACGGTGCGCGAGCCAAACAGCAAATCGAAGAGGCGATGGGGAACATTCCGGTTGAAACCTGGTTTGATGATTTCGAAATCACCCCGCTGGCCTCTGCATCTATTGCTCAGGTACACACCGCACGGCTGAAAGAGAACGGCAAAGAGATCGTCATCAAGGTGATCCGCCCGGATATCCTGCCGGTTATCAAAGCGGACATGAAGCTGATTTACCGTCTGGCGCGCTGGGTTCCCCGTTTGCTGCCGGATGGCCGTCGTCTGCGTCCAATGGAAGTGGTCCGCGAGTATGAAAAAACGCTGATCGACGAGTTGAATTTACTGCGCGAATCGGCCAACGCCATCCAGCTGCGCCGTAACTTTGAAAACAGCCCGATGCTGTACGTACCGGAAGTCTATTCCGACTACTGCAGTCAGAACATGATGGTCATGGAGCGCATCTACGGTATTCCCGTTTCGGATGTGGTGGCGTTGGAAAAGCAGGGTACCAACATGAAACTGCTGGCTGAACGCGGGGTGCAGGTATTTTTCACCCAGGTGTTCCGCGACAGTTTCTTCCACGCTGATATGCATCCAGGTAACATCTTCGTGAGTTACGAGCACCCGGAAGACCCGAAGTATATCGGCATCGACTGCGGGATTGTCGGCTCTCTCAACAAAGAAGATAAACGCTACCTGGCAGAGAACTTTATCGCCTTCTTTAACCGCGATTACCGCAAGGTGGCCGAGCTGCATGTCGACTCTGGCTGGGTCCCACCGGATACCAACGTCGAAGAGTTTGAGTTTGCGATCCGCACCGTCTGCGAGCCGATTTTTGAAAAGCCGCTGTCGGAAATCTCGTTTGGTCACGTGCTGTTGAATCTGTTTAATACCGCGCGACGCTTCAATATGGAAGTGCAGCCGCAGTTAGTTTTACTCCAGAAAACACTACTTTACGTTGAGGGCGTAGGCCGCCAGCTCTATCCTCAGTTAGACTTATGGAAAACAGCGAAACCTTTCCTGGAGTCGTGGATTAAAGATCAGGTCGGTATTCCTTCGCTGGTGCGAGCGTTTAAAGAGAAAGCGCCGTTCTGGATCGAAAAAATGCCGGAGATTCCTGAACTGGTTTACGACACTTTGCGTCAGAGCAAGAACCTTCAGCACAGCATGGATAAAATCGCCCGCGAGCTTCAGTCCAACCGCGTACGTCAGGGACAATCTCGCTATCTCTTTGGGATAGGTGCAACGCTGTTGCTCAGTGGCACACTGTTGCTGATTAATCGCCCGGACTGGGAGATGATGCCCGCCTGGGTGATGGCCGGAGGCCTTGTGGTCTGGCTGATTGGCTGGAGAAAAACGCGCTGAATTTGCGTCGCTATCGCCGGGTTGCATACGTATAATGCAACCTGATTAATTAATCATCATCTATCGAGGATGTAGTATGGGTGGTATCAGTATCTGGCAATTGTTAATCATTGCCGTCATCGTCGTGCTGCTGTTTGGCACTAAAAAGCTCGGTTCTATCGGTTCCGACCTTGGCGCGTCCATCAAAGGCTTCAAGAAAGCCATCAGCGATGATGAAGATAAAGACAAGCAGGAAAAATCCAGCCAGGATGCGGATTTCACGGCTAAATCTCTCGCTGATAAACAAGACGAAGCCAAAAAGGAAGACGCTAAACGCCACGATAAAGAGCAGGTGTAAGTCGTGTTTGATATTGGTTTTGGTGAACTGCTGCTGGTATTCGTGATTGGCCTGATCGTATTAGGCCCGCAGCGTTTACCCGTGGCAGTAAAAACTGTTGCGGGCTGGGTGCGCGCGCTGCGTTCGCTGGCCACGACGGTACAAAATGAACTGGCGCAGGAACTCAAGCTTCAGGAGTTTCAGGACAGCCTGAAAAAGGTTGAGAAGGCGAGCATGGATAACCTGTCGCCGGAACTGAAAGCCTCGATGGATGAATTGCGTGAAGCCGCAGAGTCCATGAAGCGCTCATACAGTGTCAACGATCCTGAAAAAGCGAGCGATGAAGCCAACACCATTCGTAATCCGTTAGTGAAGGATAACGAAGCGCAGCATGAAGGTGTGACGCCTGCCGATGCCGAGCATCAAGCCAGCGCACCGGCGCAAGCACCTGTTGAACAAGAATCCATGTCAGCGCAAGAGCCTGGGGTTAAACCAAAGGCAGCAGAAGTTAAAGCCGCCGCACCCGTTCCTGAATCCGCCCCTTCGTCGAGTGATAAAGCGTAAACATGGCAGTAGATGATACTCAACCACTCATTACGCATCTCATAGAGCTGCGTAAGCGCCTGTTAAACAGTATTATTGCTGTTTTTCTGATCTTCATTTGTCTGGTCTATTTCGCCAACGACATCTACCAGATTGTCTCCGCGCCGTTGATCAAGCAAATGCCGCTGGGCGCCACCATGATTGCCACCGATGTGGCGTCTCCATTCTTTACGCCGATCAAGCTGACGTTCTGGGTTTCGCTGATTGCCTCAGCACCCGTGATTCTGTACCAGGTGTGGGCGTTTGTCGCACCAGCGCTGTACAAACACGAACGCAAGCTGGTTATCCCACTGCTGGTTTCCAGTTCGCTGCTGTTTTACATCGGCATGGCGTTTGCGTATTTCGTCGTCTTCCCGCTGGCCTTTGGCTTCCTGACGCATACCGCGCCGGAAGGGGTTCAGGTATCGACGGACATCGCCAGCTATCTCAGCTTTGTGATGGCGTTATTCATGGCGTTTGGCGTGGCCTTCGAAGTACCGGTCGCCATCGTCTTGCTGTGTTGGATGGGCGTGACCACGCCGGACGATCTGCGTAAGAAGCGCCCGTATATGCTGGTCGGTGCGTTTGTCGTGGGTATGCTGCTGACGCCACCGGATGTCTTCTCGCAAACACTGCTGGCCATACCGATGTATTGCCTGTTTGAAGTTGGCGTATTCTTCTCGCGATTCTATGTGGGTAAACGACGCGCACCGGATGACGAAGAAGATGAGGCTGAGAAGCCGACAGAAGAGTAAAACCAGCCGCCCGACAGGGCGGTTGTCATATGGGAGAAAGCATGTTTGATATAGGACTGAATCTGACCAGCCCGCAGTTTGCGAAAGACCGCGATGAAGTCGTGGCGCGCGCGTTTTCTGCTGGCGTCAAAGGACTGCTGCTGACGGGCACCAATCTTGAGGAAAGCCAGCACGCACAGCAGTTGGCTCAAAGTATTGATCGCTGCTGGTCTACCGCAGGCGTGCATCCTCATGACAGCAGTCACTGGACCGATGAAAGCACCGAGTTGCTGTATGCGCTGGCGAATACGCCAGAAGTGGTGGCAATCGGCGAATGTGGCCTCGATTTCAACCGTAATTTTTCTACCCCAGCGGAGCAGGAACGGGCCTTCACCGCACAGCTGGCGCTGGCAGCAGAACTCGGGATGCCTGTTTTTATGCACTGTCGCGATGCCCATGAACACTTTCTGGCGCTGCTGGAACCTTGGCTGGATAAACTCCCTGGCGCAGTCCTGCACTGTTTTACCGGCTCCCGTCAGGAGGCGATGGATTGTCTGGATCGTGGGTTGTATCTGGGCATTACCGGCTGGGTGTGCGACGAGCGTCGTGGGCTGGAACTGCGCGAGCTGTTGCCGGTCATTCCTGCCGATCGGCTGCTGGTCGAAACGGATGCGCCGTATCTTCTGCCGCGCGATATGCGCCCCAAACCCGCGTCGCGACGCAATGAACCGGCTTATCTGGGCCATATCCTTGAGCGGATTGCGCACTGGCGGGGTGAGGAACTGGCCTGGCTGGACGCGCAGACGGATGACAACGTGCGTCGTTTGTTTGGCGTAACGTTTTAAACTTTGCGGAATTCAGTGTTTTTGACGCTCTGACGGACCTGCTTATTGAGAAAATTCAGCAGCAGCATAGAACGCGCTTCGCCGTCTGGCTCCGCAAAAATCGCCTGGAATCCTTCGAATGCGCCTTCGGTGATAACCACGTTATCGCCGGGGAAGGGCGTATCAGGATCGGTGATATCTTCCGGCTGTTGATAGACCGAAAGCTGGTGGATCACGGTAGAAGGCACGGTAGCGGGTTGTGAACCAAAGCGCACGAAGTGGCTGACACCACGGGTGGCGTTGATGGTGGTGGTGTGGATCACTTCCGGGTCGAATTCGACGAAAAGATAGTTGGGGAACAGCGGTTCACTGACCGTCGTACGCTTGCCGCGCAGCAATTTTTCGAGCGTAATAACGGGCATCAGACAATTCACTGCCTGACGCTCAAGATGTTCTTGCGCACGCTGAATCTGTCCACGTTTGCAATACAATAAATACCAGGCTTGCATAATCACTCTTTCCCTTTGTTCGCGGCGCAAGCATATCAAAACCCCGTCGGGATCGCTAAGGTGATTATAATGGCCGAAAGGGGAAGTTGAGGCAGAACTTCACGCTTATTTAACAAAATTACAGCGTCATGATGACGAACGCCGTATAATGAAGCGCTTACCGAGAGGCCATGACTAACTGCATGAAATACCACGATCTACGCGACTTCCTGGCGCTGCTTGAAAAGCAGGGCGAACTCAAACGCATTAAGCACCCTGTTGATCCTTATCTGGAAATGACAGAAATCGCCGACCGCACCCTGCGTGCCGGTGGCCCCGCGCTGCTGTTTGAAAATCCCAAAGGCTACACCATGCCGGTGCTCTGCAACCTGTTCGGCACGCCAAAGCGTGTGGCGATGGGCATGGGGCAGGAAGATGTCAGTGCCCTGCGCGAAGTCGGTAAACTGCTGGCTTTCCTGAAAGAACCTGAGCCGCCGAAAGGCTTCCGCGACCTGTTCGACAAACTGCCGCAGTTTAAGCAGGTGCTGAACATGCCGACCAAACGCCTGCGCGGTGCGCCGTGCCAGCAGAAAATCCTCGAAGGTGACGCCGTCGATCTGACGCAAATCCCGATTATGCAGTGCTGGCCGGAAGATGCCGCGCCGCTGATCACCTGGGGTTTAACCGTCACCCGTGGTCCACACAAAGAGCGTCAGAATCTCGGTATTTATCGCCAGCAGTTAATTGGCAAAAACAAATTGATCATGCGCTGGCTGTCGCATCGCGGCGGCGCGCTTGATTTCCAGGAGTGGTGCGCAGCGCATCCGGGCGAGCGTTTCCCGGTTTCGGTGGCGCTCGGTGCCGATCCGGCGACCATTCTCGGCGCGGTGACGCCGGTTCCTGATACCCTTTCGGAATACGCTTTCGCGGGCCTGCTGCGCGGCACCAAAACCGAAGTGGTGAAGTGTATTTCCAACGACCTCGAAGTGCCGGCCAGCGCGGAAATCGTGCTCGAAGGTTACATCGAGCAGGGCGAACTGGCACCGGAAGGGCCGTATGGCGACCACACGGGATACTACAATGAAGTGGATAGTTTCCCGGTGTTTACCGTGACGCACATTACTCAGCGTGACGATGCGATATATCACTCGACCTATACTGGCCGTCCGCCAGATGAGCCTGCGGTATTAGGCGTCGCGCTGAACGAAGTGTTTGTACCGATTCTGCAAAAGCAGTTCCCGGAAATTGTCGATTTCTATCTGCCGCCGGAAGGGTGCTCCTATCGCCTGGCGGTGGTGACAATCAAGAAACAGTACGCAGGTCACGCCAAGCGCGTGATGATGGGTGTTTGGTCATTCCTGCGCCAGTTTATGTATACCAAATTTGTTATTGTCTGCGATGACGACGTCAATGCCCGCGACTGGAATGACGTTATCTGGGCCATCACCACGCGGATGGACCCGGCGCGCGACACGGTGTTAGTGGAAAACACACCGATTGATTATCTGGATTTTGCCTCGCCGGTTTCTGGGCTTGGTTCAAAAATGGGACTGGATGCCACCAATAAATGGCCCGGCGAAACCGAGCGTGAATGGGGTCGCCCGATTAAAAAAGATCCTGAAGTGACCGCGCGAATTGACGCGATATGGGACGAGTTGGCCATATTGAATGACGGTAAGCCAGAGACTGACCGTTAAGCCCTATAGACTTCCCGACAGAGAGAGCGAATGACAACCTTAAGCTGTAAAGTGACCTCGGTAGATGCTATCACCGACACCGTATATCGCGTCCGTTTGGTTCCGGAGGCGGCGTTTTCATTCCGCGCGGGCCAATATTTGATGGTGGTGATGGATGAACGTGATAAGCGCCCTTTCTCTATGGCGTCTACGCCAGCTGAGCAGGAATTTATTGAGCTGCATATCGGTGCGTCAGAGCTTAATTTGTATGCCATGGCGGTGATGGACCGCATCCTGAAAGAGCGTGAAATCGACGTGGATATTCCGCACGGCGAAGCCTGGCTGCGCGAAGACGAAGACCGTCCACTGATCCTAATCGCTGGTGGCACGGGCTTCTCCTACGTGCGTTCGATTCTGCTGACCGCGCTTTCGCAAAATCCAAATCGCGATATCACTATCTACTGGGGTGGCCGCGAAGAGAAACATCTCTACGATCTGTCCGAGCTGGAATCACTGAGCGTGACGCACCCGAATCTGCGCGTTGAGCCAGTGGTGGAGCAGCCGGAAGAGGGATGGCGTGGACGTTCAGGAACGGTGCTGACGGCGGTATTGCAGGATCACGGTACGCTGGCCGGACACGATATCTATATTGCCGGTCGTTTTGAAATGGCGAAGATTGCCCGCGATCTATTCTGTCATGAGCGTAATGCGCGTGAAGACCGCCTGTTCGGCGATGCGTTTGCGTTTATCTAAGGCGCGGCCTTTGCCCCTCACCCTAACCCTCTCCCCAAAGGGGCGAGGGAACCAATAAAAAACCCGCCCCTGACAGGCGGGAAAAACGGCAACTAAACTCTCTGAGACTAAATGATTGTAGGCCGGGCAAGCGCAGCGCCCCCGGCTTGTTGCCCGATGGCGTTTCGCTTATCGGGCCTACGTTATCTTGCTCACACTCGCTCAAACACCGTTGCGATCCCCTGACCCAACCCGATGCACATCGTCGCCAGACCAAACTGGGCGTCTTTGCGTTCCATCAGGTTAATCAGTGTGGTGCTGATACGTGCACCCGAACAACCCAGCGGATGACCGAGGGCGATCGCGCCGCCGTTGAGGTTGATCTTCTCGTCGATCTGCTCCATCAGCCCCAGATCCTTAATGCACGGCAGGATCTGCGCGGCGAACGCTTCGTTCATCTCAAACAGGTCGATATCGCTGGTCGTCAGACCGGCTTTTTTCAGCGCCAGTTTTGACGCCGGAACCGGACCATAACCCATAATAGACGGGTCACATCCGACAACCGCCATTGAACGTATACGAGCGCGCGGGGTTAAACCTAACTCGCGGGCGCGGCTTTCGCTCATCACCAGCATCGCCGCCGCACCGTCGGAAAGGGCAGAAGATGTCCCTGCCGTCACCGTGCCGGTGACCGGGTCAAACGCCGGGCGCAGGGTGGACAACGCTTCAATGGTGGTTTCCGGGCGAATCACTTCGTCGTAGAAGAACTGTTTCAGCACGCCGTCCGCGTCATGGCCGCCGGTCGGGAGGATCTCATTTTTAAACGCACCGGATTGTGTGGCGGCCCAGGCGCGAGCGTGGGAACGCGCGGCAAAGGCGTCCTGCATTTCGCGGCTGATGCCGTGCATGCGGGAGAGCATCTCGGCGGTCAGCCCCATCATACCGGCAGCTTTTGCCACGTTGCGGCTCATGCCTGGGTGGAAATCGACGCCGTGGCTCATCGGTACATGGCCCATGTGTTCCACGCCACCGACCATGCACACCTGCGCATCGCCGGTCATGATCATGCGGGCCGCATCGTGCAGCGCCTGCATCGACGAACCGCACAGACGGTTGACGGTGACCGCCGGAACCGAGTGCGGAATTTCTGCCAGCAGCGAGGCGTTACGGGCGATGTTAAAGCCCTGCTCCAGAGTTTGCTGCACGCAGCCCCAGTAAATATCGTCCAGCGCCGCCGCTTCCAGCGCGGGGTTACGCGCCAGCAGGCTACGCATCAGGTGCGCGGAGAGATCTTCCGCGCGCACGTTGCGGAATGCGCCGCCCTTTGAACGGCCCATCGGGGTGCGAATTGCATCGACAATGACAACCTGTTCCATTGTGACTCCTTAAGCCGTTTTCAGCTCGCCGACCGGACGGGCAGGCGCAACTGGGGGATAGTATGGTTCGTTATGACGCGCTTTATTGCGCAGGCCTTCCGGCACTTCATACAACGCCCCGAGATGCTGGTATTGCTGCGCCATGTCGAGATATTTCGCGCTGCCGAGCGTATCCAGCCAGCGGAACGCGCCGCCGTGGAACGGAGGGAAACCGAGGCCGTAGACCAGCGCCATATCCGCTTCTGCCGGGCTTGCGATAATGCCTTCTTCCAGGCAACGCACCACTTCGTTGACCATTGGGATCATCATGCGGGCGATGATCTCTTCGTCGCTGAAGTCACGTTTGGCCTGGCTGACGTCAGCCAGCAGATCTTCAACGGCGGCATCGTCTTCTTTCTTCGGCTTGCCTTTGTTGTCTTCTTTATAGCGCCAGAAGCCAAGACCGTTTTTCTGCCCAAAGCGATTGGCGTCGAACAGTGCGTCGATGGCGTCACGATAATCTTTCTGCATACGCTGCGGGAAACCAGCGGCCATCACGGCCTGCGCGTGGTGCGCGGTGTCGATGCCGACCACATCCAGCAGGTACGCCGGGCCCATCGGCCAGCCGAACACTTTTTCCATCACTTTATCGACTTTGCGGAAGTCCGCGCCGTCGCGCAGCAGCTGGCTGAATCCGGCGAAGTACGGGAACAGCACGCGGTTGACGAAGAAGCCTGGACAGTCGTTGACCACAATTGGGGTTTTGCCCATTTTGCTGGCCCACGCCACCACTTTAGCGATAGTTTGATCGGAGGTTTTTTCCCCGCGAATGACTTCGACCAGCGGCATACGGTGGACCGGGTTAAAGAAGTGCATCCCGCAGAAGTTTTCCGGGCGTTGCAGCACGCTGGCCAGTTCGCCGATCGGAATGGTCGAGGTGTTGGACGCCAGAACCGTATCCGGGCGCACTTTCTCTTCCGTTTCGGCCAGCACCGCTTTTTTCACTTTCGGGTTTTCGACGACGGCCTCAACGACCACGTCAACGCGATCGAAACCGGTGTAGTCCAGCGTCGGCTGAATCGTCGCAATCACGCCCGCCAGTTTCAGGCCGTCAATCTTGCCGCGCTCGAGCTGTTTGTTGAGCAGTTTGGCCGCTTCGTTCATGCCCAGCGTCAGGGATTTCTCGTTGATGTCTTTCATCACCACCGGCACGCCTTTCCAGGCAGACTGGTAGGCGATGCCGCCGCCCATAATGCCTGCGCCGAGTACCGCCGCGTGTTTTGGCGTTTCAACGTTTTTGGTGAGCTGTTTGGCTTTGCCTTTTACGAACTGGTCATTGAGGAAAATACCGACCAGCGCGCGCGCTTCGCTGGTGTGCGCCAGCGGAACGAAGCTTTGGTTTTCTAATTTCAGGGCTTCTTCGCGGCCAAAGCGTGCGGCGGCTTCGATGGTTTTCACGGCGGTAATCGGTGCCGGATAGTGTTTGCCTGCCGTCTGCATCACCATGCCTTTGGCGATGGTGAAGCTCATGGTGGCTTCAATTTTGCTGAGTTTCAGCGGCTCGAGCTTCGGCTGGCGTTTGGCTTTCCAGTCGAGATCGCCCTTGATCGCCTGACGTAAAATGGCGATGGCCCCGTCGCGCAGTTTTTCTGTCTTCACCACACCGTCGATCAGGCCGATTTTCAGCGCCTGTTCCGCGCCCACATCTTTACCCGCAGCGATGATTTCCAGCGCGCTGTCTGCGCCCAGCATACGTGGCATACGCACAGAACCACCGAAGCCCGGCATGATGCCCAGTTTGGTTTCCGGCAGACCGATACGCAGATCCGGCGTGGCGAGACGATAGTCGGTCGCCAGGACGCATTCGCAGCCGCCACCCAGCGCGTAGCCGTTGACGGCAGAAATGGTCGGGACAGGAAGATCTTCCAGGCGATTAAACACGCTGTTGGCAAAATGCAGCCACTGGCTGAGCTGTTCTTCCGGTACCTGGAACAGAGAGAGGAACTCGGTGATATCGGCACCGACAATAAAGGCCGCTTTTTCAGAACGCAGCAGCAGCCCTTTCAAATCAGCTTGTTTTTCGAGGACATCCAGCGCGTGGCCGAGGCTGGCCACCGTCGCGGTGTCGAGTTTGTTGACTGAGCCGGGGGCATCGAACACCAGTTCGGCGATGCCATCTTCCAGCCAGTCTACGTACAGGGTGTCGCCTTTGTAGAGCATGTCAGTCTCCTGAATCCAGCAATTGGATCTGGTCATACCAGATGAAGTCGAGTGTGGAATTTATGTTAATAAAATGCAAATCACTCATTAAATAATTGCTGCATTGATCACGCTCGGTGGAAATCACGCAGTAAAAGCGAGGTGTGCTAAGATGCGAAGACTTGAGCTCAATAAAGAAAGGAAGAATGATGGACTCACTGGCCTCACTTTATAAAAATCATATTGTTACGTTACAGGAACGTACCCGCGATGTACTGGCTCGCTTTAAGCTCGATGCGCTGCTGATTCACTCCGGCGAGCTGGTCAACGTCTTCCTGGACGACCATCCATACCCGTTCAAGGTCAATCCTCAGTTCAAAGCCTGGGTGCCGGTAACACAGGTTCCGAACTGCTGGCTGCTGGTGGATGGCGTGAACAAGCCGAAACTGTGGTTCTATCTGCCGGTTGATTACTGGCACAACGTGGAACCGCTGCCGACCAGCTTCTGGACCGAAGAAGTTGACGTGATTGCCCTGCCAAAAGCCGACGGGATCGGCAGTCAGCTGCCCGCTGCGCGCGGCAATATCGGCTATATCGGTCCGGTGCCGGAACGTGCTCTGGGTCTGGAGATTCCAGCGGATAACATCAACCCGAAAGGGGTGATCGATTATCTGCACTATTACCGCTCGTATAAGACCGACTATGAGCTTTCCTGCATGCGTGAAGCGCAGAAAACGGCGGTGAACGGTCATCAGGCGGCCCATGAAGCCTTCCTGTCCGGGATGAGCGAGTTCGATATCAATCAGGCGTACCTGACCGCGACGGGCCATCGGGATACCGACGTGCCGTACAGCAATATCGTGGCACTGAACGAGCATGCATCCGTGCTGCACTACACCAAACTGGATCACCGCGCACCGGCCGAGATGCGTAGCTTCCTGCTGGATGCGGGCGCTGAGTACAACGGCTACGCGGCCGACCTCACCCGTACTTGGGCGGCAAACGCGGACAACGATTTCGCGCATCTGATCAAAGACGTGAATGACGAACAGCTGGCACTTATCAGCACCCTGAAAGCGGGGACCAGCTACGTCGATTACCACATTCAGTTCCATCAGCGCATTGCCAAACTGCTGCGTAAGCACCAGATTGTGACGGACATGAGCGAAGAGGCGATGGTGGAAAACGATCTCACTGGGCCATTTATGCCGCACGGGATTGGTCATCCGTTGGGTCTGCAGGTTCACGATGTGGCTGGCTTTATGCAGGATGATACCGGTACGCATCTGGCGGCACCGTCGAAATATCCTTATCTGCGCTGCACTCGCGTGCTGCAGCCGCGTATGGTGCTGACCATCGAGCCGGGCATTTATTTCATCGATTCTCTGCTGCAGCCGTGGCGTGACGGTCAATTCAGCAAACACTTCAACTGGCAGAAAATTGAAGCGCTGAAACCGTTCGGTGGCATTCGTATTGAAGATAACGTGGTGATCCACGAAAACAGCATTGAGAACATGACGCGAGACCAGAAACTGGCGTGATGGATAGCTGGCTGATACCGGCCGAGCCGGTCATCTTCGTTGAAGAGATCAAAAAGAGCCGCTTTATCACGCTGTTGGCCCATACCGATGGCGTGGAGGCGGCGAAAGCATTCGTTGAATCCATTCGCGCGGAGCATCCCGACGCCCGTCACCACTGCGTGGCGTGGGTCGCTGGTCCGCCGAATGATTCGCAGCAGCTTGGCTTTTCTGATGATGGTGAACCCGCAGGCACGGCGGGTAAACCGATGCTCTCTCAGTTGATGGGAAGTGGCGTCGGAGAGATAACTGCCGTTGTGGTTCGTTACTACGGCGGCATCCTGTTAGGAACCGGTGGGCTGGTCAAAGCCTACGGTGGGGGTGTGCAGCAGGCGCTAAATCTGCTGAAGACGGTCCGCAAAACGCCACTGACCGAATATACTTTGTTGTGTGATTACGCTCAGTTATCTGGCATCGAAACGCTGCTTAAGCAATTTAACGGCGTGATTGTGCAGAGTGATTACCAGGCGACGGTCCAATTACGCGTGGCGCTTCCTCAGGCGGAACTGACGGCTTTTTCAGCAAAACTGGCTGATTTTAGTCGTGGTGCGTTGCAATTACTGCCGATTGAAGAATAATCCCCACCTTACTTTTTGAATACCAAAGGAACGGCAGAGATGCATTTTCGTGCCATAACCCGAATCGTTGGACTGCTGGTCATACTTTTTTCCGGGACGATGATCCTCCCAGGGCTGGTAGCGCTTATCTATCGGGACGGCGCGGGGCGCGCGTTCACGCAGACCTTCTTCGCCGCGCTGGTGATTGGCTCGATTCTCTGGTGGCCTAACCGCCGTGAGAAGGGCGAGCTGAAGTCCCGCGAGGGCTTTCTGATTGTGGTGCTGTTCTGGACCGTGCTGGGTAGCGTGGGTGCGCTGCCGTTTATCTTCGCGGAACAGCCTAATCTGACCGTCACCGACGCGTTTTTTGAATCCTTCTCCGGGCTGACGACGACGGGCGCCACCACGCTGGTGGGGCTGGACTCGTTGCCGCACGCCATCCTCTTTTATCGCCAGATGCTGCAATGGTTCGGCGGGATGGGGATCATCGTCCTCGCCGTCGCGATTCTGCCGATATTGGGCGTCGGCGGGATGCAGCTCTATCGCGCTGAAATGCCGGGGCCGCTGAAAGATAACAAAATGCGCCCGCGTATTGCGGAGACGGCAAAAACGCTCTGGTTTATCTACGTATTACTGACCGTCGCCTGTGCGCTGGCCCTGTGGTTTGCCGGGATGCCTGCTTTCGATGCGATTGGACACAGCTTTTCGACGATTGCGATTGGCGGGTTCTCGACTCACGACGCTAGCGTCGGCTACTTCGACAGCCCGACCATCAACACCATTATTGCTATCTTCCTGCTGATCTCCGGGTGTAACTACGGCCTGCACTTCTCTTTATTAAGTGGACGTAGCCTGAGGGTTTACTGGCGTGACCCGGAATTTAGAATGTTTATCGGTGTCCAGCTGACGCTGGTGATCATCTGCACCCTGGTGCTGTGGTTCCACGATGTTTACAGCTCGGCGGTGACCACCGTTAACCAGGCCTTCTTCCAGGTGGTGTCGATGGCAACCACTGCGGGCTTTACCACCGACAGCATCGCCCGCTGGCCGCTGTTCCTGCCGGTCCTGCTTTTATGCTCTGCTTTTATCGGCGGCTGTGCGGGGTCGACGGGCGGGGGGCTGAAGGTCATCCGTATTCTGCTCCTGTTCAAACAGGGCAACCGTGAGCTGAAACGTCTGGTACACCCGAATGCGGTGTATAGCATTAAGCTTGGCAACCGCGCGCTGCCGGAACGTATTCTCGAAGCGGTGTGGGGCTTCTTTTCTGCCTACGCGCTGGTCTTTATCGTCAGCATGCTGGCGATTATTGCCACCGGCGTGGATGATTTCTCGGCGTTTGCTTCTGTCGTGGCGACGCTCAATAACCTGGGGCCAGGGCTTGGCGTGGTGGCGGATAACTTTGCCAGTATGAACCCGGTTGCGAAATGGATCTTGATTGCCAACATGCTGTTTGGCCGTCTTGAGGTGTTTACGCTGCTGGTGCTGTTTACCCCAACATTCTGGCGCGAGTAAGGACTTATCTGGTGAAGACATTAATTTTATTCTCGACGCGCGACGGTCAGACGCGTGAGATTGCCTCTTATCTGGCGTCGGAATTGAAAGAGCAGGGCGTTTACGCCGATGTGGTGAATCTGAATCGGACCGAAGAGATTCAGTGGGCCGATTACGATCGCGTGGTCATTGGTGCTTCTATACGTTATGGCCATTTCCATCCGGCGTTGGATCGCTTTGTGAAAAAGCATCTCGACACCTTAATGACTCTGCCGGGTGCGTTCTACTCCGTGAATCTGGTGGCGCGTAAAGCAGAGAAGCGCACGCCGCAGACGAATAGCTACACGCGCAAGTTCCTGTTGAACTCGCCGTGGCAGCCAGAGCTGTGCGCCGTCTTTGCGGGGGCGCTGCGTTATCCACGCTACAGCTGGTATGACCGCTTTATGATCCGCTTGATTATGAAGATGACCGGTGGCGAAACCGACACGCGTAAAGAAGTGGTTTATACCGACTGGCCGCAGGTGGCCAGTTTTGCCCGAGAAATCGCGCAATTAACGGGCAGTTCGCATGTTTAATCAACGGTAAGTTTGAAAAATAAGCGAACGATAACTTTTTTGAATTTTATGCTTGTCACTGCCGAAGAACTCCCTATAATGCGCCTCCACTGACACGGAACAACGGCATACAGGCCGCCGGGTTAGCGGGGTTCAGTGATGAACACCAACAGAGAAAAGCGAAAATAAAGCTTGACTCTGAAGCGGGGGGGCGTAATATGCACACCCCGCGCCGTTGAGAAAAACGAAGCGGCACTGCTCTTTAACAATTTATCAGACAATCTGTGTGGGCACTCAAAGTGACATGGATTCTAAACGTCGCAAGACGCTAAATGAATACCAAAGTCTCTGAGTGAACATACGTAATTCATTACGAAGTTTAATTCACGAGCATCAAACTTAAATTGAAGAGTTTGATCATGGCTCAGATTGAACGCTGGCGGCAGGCC